>CAIYQH010000480.1 GCA_903928285.1 uncultured Bacteroidales bacterium | reverse complement strand
TTGATCATGTCGTATTGCCCCGGGCTGGCCATCACCGATACATCCTGTAACTGCCGGCCGAGACCATCAAAGTAGGTGATGTCGGTGTTGACCTGGCTGCAATTATAGGCTGTTCCCGGAATATAACCGGCTATCTGGGGTGTTGTAGAAATGATATAGTTCATATCAGACGGAGTAACAACCTGGTTTCCCGGTATGACCGGGGGAAGGTAAGCCGTACCGTTTCCGGCGAAATTTGGGTCAATGCAGGCATGATATTCCAGCCCCTCTTTTGCCTATAAGCCCGGCTTGTGAATGATCTCCTGTTTTGCCACAATGGTAGCGTTGCCGATCATTTTGTGCGACATTTCGATGATATAGGGATACTGGGCTTTGGCAGGGAGTACTCCGCTAACCAGTAACAGAACTGCAACCAGGGAGAAAAAGAGAGACCGTGTGAGAGATTTTTTTATGTCGTTCATAAGCGATGGATGTAACATCATGAAAGTTGAGTTACTGAAGCACTATTTTCTTTGTAGCAACGCCACGCTCTGTTTTGATATACAGGGAATATACTCCTTTGGGCAGTGCGCCAAGATTGAGTTCGACCGGAATGTTTTTAGCATACCGGACGAGGGCATGGGTCATCAACTCCTTTCCCATCTGATCGTACAACGTGAGCGAAATCCAATTAAACGGCATTGAAAAGGTGACCGTCACCCGGTCATGCGCGGGGTTTGGGAAAACAATACAACTTCCGGCAACCAGTTCCGATACCTGGCTGGCCAGGGTCCTGAACATGGTGATCACCAGATGGTCATCGGCGGCACATCCTTTATCGTTGGTCACCGTAACGGTTATCCTGTTGGGCCCCCCTCCTTTAAATTAACTCCTTTGATAAGGTTTTCAGATCGTGTACATCCATTATTCCACAGGTAGTTTGAGAAGTCTCCTCCCGCGTGCAGGAGAATGGCCGATGTATCGGCAAGGGTGGTGTCGTTCCTGAGTTTTACCACGGGAAGCGGAACTTCGGCAACCCCGATCGTATCGTAAATCATACAGCCATTTTTTGCAATAAGTCCGAGCGGGTAGCGCCCCTGCCGGTCAATATCGAATGTACGGTCATGGCTCAATCCGTCTACCCAGTTATAGGATACAAATCCCGCTCCCGCATCAAGATGCAGCAGGCCTCCTTCACAGAAATATTCGGGTTGGTGAAATTTGGGGGAAATCGCCTTGCAATTTTCCAACCGGCCGATAAAGACATCCTCCTCGCCGGCCGACTGGAGTATTTTTCCATTCAGGTTGAATTTCTCCCTGTATGAACCCGCCAGGTAGATGTACCCTTCAGGCGCCGCTATCATGCAGGTGGGGTAATCATCGGCATTGCCTCCTGCACGCCGCATCCAGCGAAGGTTGCCTGAAGTGTCGAAAGCGACAATAAATACGTCGCTTCCGGTACCGGCAGCCGTTAGTTCCTTACCTTCGATATGGATGGTTGAACAGAATGATCCTGAAAGAACAATTTCATGGCCCATGCTGATCATCTTCGATGCACGCTCTTTTTTCGCCCCCCCGATTTGCCGGTACCATGTTAGCTGTAAGTTCCGGTCGAGACATAAAAGAATGACATCATCACTGCCTTGCGAGGAAAGGATCTTGTTATCAATGGTCAGGTTATCGCTGAAACTTCCTGCAATCAGGATGTGACCGCCGGCAACAGCGACGGAATGGACCCTGACCTTTTTCCCGGTGGCAAGGTGTTTCGCGGCAACAACAGCTCCTTCATTATTGTAACAGGCAAGAAACATGCCCTGTTCCTGCCGGTTGTTTAACGCAAAAGCAATTTTATTCCCAACCTGGATTTTTTGCTGAAAAGTCCCCGCCACATAGCAATTTCCGACACTATCGATGGCCATCCCGCTGATCTTATCCTCTCCTTTACCACCAATCACCTGTGCCTCCTTCAGGTTGCCATTCAGATCAAACCGGAGAAATAACCCGTCAGACATGCCGCCTGAAATCAACCTCTTTTTGCCGAGGGTGAGGGTGTCGTGGAAATACCCCGTGAGGAGGATTTCGGCCTTCTGTGTATCCACGATCATGGCGGTAAGATAATCGGATTTTGAACCTGTAAAACTTTGCGACCAGTTTACGGCTCCTTTTGAACTCAGTGAGGAGATATAAAAGCCGGCTCTGCCGGTTGCGACTCCGGCCCTCCTGTTGGGCAACACTTCACCGCCTGCCAGTATTATTTCATCCTTGTTCCCTTTCCCGATCAAACTGCCAAATCCCGACCCCTGATTCAGGATGTTTTTCTTCCAGGTCATGGCGCCGCTGGTGTCAAACCTGGCCACATACATCGTATGGAGCCTGCCTTTGGACTGAGCTGCTGATTTTGAGGTTACGAGGGTATCGGTAAAACTTCCTGTGATATAGATGTTGCCGGCGCGATCGCATGTCATGTCATTCACCAGGTCCCATCCCCGTGTGCCTGTCCCGGTGATCCATTCGGAAAAGACGACCTGCGCGGTGCAGGAAAGGTTCAAAAGGAGTGCCAGTAACAAACCGGTTCCTCCTTGTATCACGATTTTTTTATTCATGGCAACAGGATGAATTAACGGGAGGCTATTTTTGCTTTTAACTGATCCATCTCCTTTTGCAGCGAGATGATATACAGGGTAAGTTCTTCCACCTTTTTAACCAGGCTGGCATTCATTTCTCCCAGGTTCACTCCCCCATCCTTCACCTCCTGTGCCGAGGGCAGGTCCGGCAG
>CAIYQH010000479.1 GCA_903928285.1 uncultured Bacteroidales bacterium | reverse complement strand
TTGCCAAAAAGATCGAAATCGCCCTTCATGGCTCTTTTCATGGCGGTATCAACCACCAGCAGGCGGTTGATCTCATTGGTGCCTTCAAAGATCCTGTTGATCCTCGAATCGCGGTAACCTCTTTCGACTGCCATTTCTGCCGAATATCCCATACCGCCATGGATCTGAACAGCCTCGTCAATGATAAAATCCAGAACTTCAGATCCATAGACCTTCAGGATCGCGGCTTCAACGGCATAATGGCTGATTCCTTCAACAGAGGACTTTCCCTTATCCATTCCGGATGCCTTGTTTTTTTCAATCAGTCCGTCGATATCCTTACTTAGACGGTAAATCGAAGATTCCAGAGCGAATGTCTTGATCACCTGTTCGGCAAGCTTGTGTTTGATGGAGCCGAAGGTGGATATAAACACGCCAAATTGTTTGCGTTCGTTGGCATACTTCACCGAATCGATAATAGCTTTTTTGGATGCTCCCAACACATTGGCGCCAAGTTTGATACGGCCCATGTGGAGGATACTCAGGGCGATCCTGAATCCTTCACCCCTGTTCCCGATCAGGTTTTCGACAGGAACCTTGACATCGTTGTAGAAGATCTGGGCTGTGGAAGAGCCCTTGATCCCCATCTTATGTTCATCGGGATTGATGACAACCCCAGGATAGTCACGTTCAACAATAAATGCGCTTAATACCCTGTCCTTGTCAATTTTGGCAAAGACCACCTGGGTATCGGCAAAGTTGGCATTGGTGATCCACATCTTCTGCCCGTTCAGGATATAGTGTTTGCCATCTTCCGAGAGGGTTGCGCTGGTCTTTCCCGAATTGGCATCGCTTCCCGCTCCCGGTTCGGTAAGACAATAGGCACCGATCAGGTCGCCGCTGGCGAGACGGGTCACGTATCGCTGACGCTGTTCTTCATTACCATAATACATAATGGGCAGGGTGCCGATACCTGTGTGCGCCATAAAGGCAACAGAGAACGAATGGCCGGCGCCGATGGTTTCAGCTGCCAGCATCTGGGTGATGAACGATTGTCCGAATCCGCCGTATTCTTCCGGAATGGAGATACCCATCAAACCCAGTTCCCCCGCTTTCTTCAGGGTACTTTTCATCAGGTTGATATCCGGAGAATCGATCTGCTCGATATTAGGATAAAGTTCGGTATCCAGGAAGTCCTGAATGGTTTGTGCAATCATCTTCTGCTCTTCATCGAATTCTTCGGGAATAAAAATATCCCCGGCTTCAATTTCATCAACGAGAAACTCACCACTTTTTAGTACTTTCTTGTTCTCCATTTCCATTGGTTTAATTTGTTAAAGATTTAGCGATTGTACAATCAGTTCGGCAATATCAAAATTCTTTATATCTTCTTCCCTGTTTTTATTCTTAATTCCGTCGGTGATCATCGTCATGCAAAAAGGGCAGGCCGTTGCTATGATTCTGGCATCAGTTCTCAGCGCCTCCTCCGTTCGTTCCGTATAAACCTCCTTGTTTCCTTTTTCTGCCTCCTTGAACATCTGGGTACCTCCCCCACCACAACAAAAGGCGAAACTCCTGTTGCGCTCCATCTCGACCAGATTTGTCGTGAGATTTTTCAGGATGGAACGCGGCTCAAAATAGATATCATTTGCCCTGCCAAGATAGCAAGGGTCGTGATAGGTTATGCATACTGCTGAGGTGGAGAGCATTTCGGGTTTGATCTTCCCGGCGGTAATACATTGATCAAGAAATTGAAGATAGTTGATGGTTTCAAAATCGGCCCCCAGATCAGGATATTCATTTTTAAAGATATTGTAACAATGGGGGCAGATAGTGATTATTTTCCGGATGCCATAGGTTTGAAAGAGTGCGATGTTCTGAAGGGCCTGCATCTGGTACAACATTTCATTCCCGGCCCTGCGCGCAGGATCGCCGGTACAGGACTCCTCTTTTCCAAGTACTGCATAACTGATGTCAAGGAACGTTAATATCTTTGCAAATGCCTGGGCCACCTTCTGATACCGGTCATCAAACGCCCCTGCACATCCTACCCAGAACAAATATTCCGGATGTTCTCCCCTGGCATGCAGATCGGCCATGACAGGGACATCGACTTTAACAATTTTCATAGTAAGGGTAGCTCTTGTTAGTTTACATGGATCTCCAGATCCTGCGCCCACAAAAGGCGATCCTCCGCAGAGAACTGCCATGCGGCGCCGTTATTCTCTATGTTACCGAATATCCATTTAATCCCGCTCGGCGCCGATGCCTCTTCCATCACCAGGTACCTGCGCATGTCAATGATGAGGGTCGGATGGTTGATATTGATGGGGCATTCCTTCGCACAGGCGTTACACGTAGTACATGCCCATAACTCTTCTTCGGTAATGTAATCCCTGAGCAATGATTTTTTATCCGAGTAACGCAACCCCTCTTTTACAAGGCCGGGACCTTTTTCTTTCATCCTGGCCCTTACATTCATGATGATCTTCCGTGGCGATAAAAGTTTCCCTGTAAGGTTGGCGGGGCATACTGATGTGCAACGCCCGCATTCTGTGCATGCCAGGGAGTCAAGGTAATTTTTCCAGGAGACATCCTCAATATCCTTAACGCCAAACCGTTCGATGACAGGCTCTCCTGCAGGCATGTCAACCACGCTCTCCGGGTTCAGCATTAACTTGACCTCACGGGTGATACTGTCCATGTTCGGCAATTTCCCCAGCGGTTCGAGTCTCGACAGGAACACATTGGGAATCGACATGAAAACATGGAAATGTTTCGAATAGGGAAGCACATTGGCAAAAACAAAGATCATCAGGATATGCAGCCACCAGCAGCATTCGTATACCAGGTTTAGTCTTTCGGAGGGCATGCCGTTGAAAACACCTGCAAACATAGTGCTTATGGGATAAACACCAGGAAAGGCCCCGGCAGCGCCTGCATGCAATGCGACAAATGCCATATTCATCCCCAGCAACGAGATCATCAGGATGAGGATCATGCTGAGGGCAATGTTGGCATCAAGGTGGGAGACCTTCTTCATCTCGATCCCCTCAAACCTGCGGATGTGAAAAAACAGGCGGCGTACCAGGAATATCGCGATACAGACGGCAACAACCAAACCGAAAATGTCGCCCGAAGCGACTACGATGGCGTACAGAGGTCCGAAGATTGACATGAAATGGTCGGTTCCGAAGAGGCCATCGATGATCATCTCGATACTCCCGAAGGCGATGACACAAAAACCCCAGAACACCAGGGCATGGAAAAGGCCGATAACGGGTTTGCGGAATATTTTTGTCTGGACGAAAGCCACCTCAAACATCACGCGGAACCTTTTAACAGGGTCGCGTACAGGAAATGCTTTCCGCGTCAGTTTGAAATAACGGATAATGCGTTGGATGGTGAAGGAGAAAACAGCTAAGGTTGTAAGCAGCGTTACCGCAAAAATGATCTGTTTAACCATCATGGATCTATTTCCCCTTGATTTCTTTATAAGCCTCTACAAGCTTTGGCAGCACCTTGCTGGCATCACCAACAATCCCGTACTGGGCGGCTGAAAAAATGGGTGCATCCTTGTCGGTATTGATTGCCACAATATACTTGGAAGAGCTGACGCCGGCCAGATGCTGGGTGGCTCCCGAGATACCAATGGCAAAATAGAGGTTGGGCGCTATGATCTTTCCGGTCTGGCCGGTGTGTTCTTCGTGAGGCCTCCAGCCTTCATCGGAAACAGGTCTTGAACAGGCTGTTGCAGCGCCAAGTAATTCGGCAAACGCAAGGATGGGACCCCAGTTGTCGGGAGACTTCATCCCGCGACCACCGGAAACCACGATATCGGCATCAGTCAGTAAAATCTTGCCATCCTGCTTCTGGACCTCCAGTAATTTGGTTTTAAGGTCAGCCTGGTTCCAGTCAACCTGAACCTCGGATATTGCTCCATTTTTATTCAGCTCGATCAGCTCAAATGAGTTCTGGGCGAGGGTGAGTATCTTAATATCGGTGTTGATGACAAAATTGGCGTAGGCATTCCCTGAGAAGACCTTTTTATAGATCACGAAAGGGCTGACGGATGCAGGCAGTTTGCTCACACCCGAACCCAGACCAGCCTTAAGCTTAACCGAAAGCCTCGGGGCAATGGCTTTGCCTGTATTATTATTGGAAAGGATTACAACCCGGGCATTTTCCTTGTGGGCAATCCCGGCAATTAACGACGTGAAAGCCTGGCTGTCGAAAACCTGGATGGCTGCATTGCAGGCATTGATGATCCTGTCGGCGCCATATTTTCCCAATTTCGCTATTTCATCCTTCTCAACATTCCCGATGGTCAGGGCAATGGCGTCGGTGGATAACATTTCCGCAACTTTAGCGCCATAGGAAACGAGTTCAAAACTAAGTTTCTTAAATTTCCCTTCCCAATTTTCTACAAAGATTAAAACTGACATATAACGATTTTTGTGTGATCAGACAAGTTAGATAATTTTTGCTTCATTCTGCAGTAATTCAATCAGTTGTCCGGGATTTTCAGGATCAACGAATTTACAGGCTGCCCTTGGTTTCGGCATTTCAAACTCCATCAGTCCCGTCAGGGAAGCAACTGAACCGGGTTCGACAACCTTAAGGGGTTTGGTACGCGCCATCATGATCCCGCGCATGGCTGCAATCCTGGGTTCTTTGGCAATCCCTTTCTGGACGATGGCAACCATCGGGGTCTGCACGGCAATAACCTCTTTTCCTCCATCAATCTCGCGGGTAACCTGAACCTGGCCATTTTCGATTTTCACGCAGGAAACGGAAGAAACCGAGGGGATATCCAGGAATTCGGCCAGCATCCCTCCTACGTTGGAACCATTGTAATCGCTCGATTCAATTCCGCAAAAGATCAGGTCATAACCACCCTCTTTGACAGCTGCCGCAATCTGGGCGGCGACAAAATAGGCATCCCCTGCTTCACCATTGATCCTGATGGCATCATCGGCGCCGATAGCCAGCGCCTTGCGGATGGTTGGCTCAGAGGCGGCAGTGCCGACATGGGCCACCGTAACCGACAAAATATCGTTGGCAGCGTCATCCTTCAGTTCAAGGGCCCTGGTCAGGGATAACTCATCCCACGGATTGATAACCCATTGAACACCGGTAACGTCTAACTTTTTGTAATCGTCAATGAATTTGACCTTTGTCGTAGTATCAGGAACGTGACTTATGCAAACTAATATCTTCATTGAAAATTGTTTTTATATAAAGACAGGATTTTGGGGTGCAAAGATAAAAAAATCAACAGATAGATTGTCTATAAATTATCCGGGTCATCCAGACATTTATTGTATTGGGTCATTGCTTTCAGACTCATGGCCATGCTCGAAAATCCACCATCATGATAAATATTTTGCATGGTGACTTTTTTTGACAGATCAGAGAAGAGAACAATCGAAAAATCGGCGCATTCATCGGCTGTTGCATTGCCAAGTGGCGACATCCTGTCTGTGAAATCAAGCAACCCGTCAATGCCCTTGATGCCGCTTCCGGCAGTAGTCCTGGTGGGCGACTGGGAAATTGTATTGATACGGATATGTTTTTCCCTGCCGTAGATATAGCCGAAACTGCGGGCGATCGACTCCAG
>CAIYQH010000478.1 GCA_903928285.1 uncultured Bacteroidales bacterium | reverse complement strand
GTGCATTCTTTGTGACATGGTGGTAAAAAAACGTACATTAGCATTTCATGGCTTTATCATCAGGAATAATATCCATATAGAAATCCATGGCACCGTACATTCCTATAATTATTTTTCATGAATGCTATTAGAGGAACCGCTTTTTACCTCCCAATTGTAACATCTTTCACCGAATATCGTCTATTAACAACTTTTTCCAGACATATAGAAAACATCTGGAATAAAAATCCTATGAGAAGATATAACCACAATTTGCAATAACCAACAATCACCCACACCCGCACTACATGAAAATCAGTTCAATCCTGCCATTTATCCTCCTCCTTATGGGCAGCCCGGTATTGGCCCAGTCAAGGATGCCGGTCATCAAAGCAACCGCACTTCTGGTCGACATCCGCGACAACGGCAAACTAAGCAAAGGTAGCTGGACCATCACGCCAAAGGCAAAACCTGATGTTTATAAAACAACCTTTAAAAACTCCCGGGTTACCTTTATCACCGACAGGGATTCAATCTCGTTTAAGGTAAAGCCCGGCAAACCGTATGATTTTGTGATCCTGCTGAACGGGAATGACTCTGCGTGGACCCAGATTTGGTACGAACCTGTGCCCGCCTACCTTGATATTTTAAAAAAGGCACGGAGATACAATGAATCGGATACCCGGGAGATCCCCATGTTTACCTATCAGGCGAAGGAATTTCCCGAGCTGGCCTTGCTGCGCAAGGGATTCAACCTCGATTCAGTTGCCGGCGGAGGCAACGAAGTTTCAAAGATCATCAACCTGATGCATTGGGTGCATAATCTCATCCCGCATGATGGCAACCACAAAAATCCCGTTGTCAAGAATGCCCTGAGCATGATCGGGGAATGCAAACGCGAGAGAAAGGGGCTCAACTGCCGCGGCCTGGCTACCGTTCTGAATGAATGTTACCTCTCAATGGGCATCCGTTCCCGTTTTGTGACCTGCATGCCCAGGGATTCGGTCTTTAACGATTGCCATGTCATCAACTTGGTGTGGTCGGATGAGCTGAACAAGTGGCTCTGGATGGACCCGACAAACGACGCCTACGTAATGAATGAGATAGGGGAACTGCTGGGTATTTCTGAGGTCCGGGACCGGCTTATCGAAGGGAAAACATTGATCCTGAACCCCGATGCAAACTGGAACCACAGATCCTCCGCAGTAAAGGAAGAATATCTCTTTAACTATATGGCCAAAAACCTCTACCGGTTCGAATGCCCCGTAAGCAGCCAGTATGATACCGAAACCGCCACCAACGGCAAGAAAATCGACTATGTCGAACTCCTCCCCCTCGATGGTTTCAACCAGGTTCCTCAGAAATCGGAACAAACCGGCAAAAGCTCCGGGATAAAATTCCTCAATTACAAAACCAACAACCCTCACCTTTTCTGGACCCGCCCTGAATAATCCTGCCCGTCCTGCCCGTCCTGCATTACATGCATCGCCGCATTATCTGCTTTGTCTGCATTATCTGCATTGCCTGCATTGCCTGCATTACCTGCATTGTTTGCATTGCTTGCATTGCTTGCATTGCTTGCATTGTTTTGTATCTTTGAATAGTAATTGCAACAGATAGCAATCATTATTACCCATAACGACCCGGGATGGATCCACTTATATCATTCACCATCAATTCATTCAGTCATGAAAAAGTCAATCGTTGTTTTATGGTTCCTTTGTGCTGCCTCCCTGTCCTACGGACAACTAAATCCTGTCAGGAATCTTACCTGGCTCCACTGGTATGTTTATCCTAACAATTTTTATTCGCTCAGCTGGGAGGTTCCGTTACCCTCCTCCACTGATACCCTTGCTGGATACCAGGTTTACCGCGACGACAGCCTTTGGAGATTTCAGACAGCGACGAACCTGTTCTGCATCGAGAATAACTGCCAGGACCCCGGATTCCTGTTTTTTTATCCCTTCTGGATCAAGGTGACCGCCGTTTATAACTACAACAAGGTGGAGTCGGAACTCAATGATTCGGTTTTCGACCATGGTTACGCCATCGGGATACAGGAAAGGGCTAACAACATGGTTCACCTGTTGTCAAATCCCGTAAAACCGGGTGAGATGATAAAATTCACAGTTTCGGAAACACTCTCCGGCGGCAGGGCTGTATTGATCAACAGCCTGGGAATGAAGGTTTGCGAGATCCGCATACCGTCGCAACCAGCAACTTTTGTTATGGATTCCCGCGGATTGCCGTCCGGCCTTTATTATTTAAACATAAGAGGTAACAACATCCGGTCCACACAAAAAATCATGATCAACTGACACAGGAACAACACTTGCCCTGCTTCGTGCGTTATGTATAACGCCAGAAACGTCATGTGTAATTTCTCACAGGTTATGTGCCACGATGCTGTCAACCAACCCAGTCCATGAAACAAACTTTTCTCCTTCTTCTCACGCTTCTTTTTGCAACCGCTACCTATGCCGCGTCGGTTGACACCGTAACGGTGTACAGCGCCTCCATGCATAAAAACATAAAATGTGTGATCATAAAACCCGATACTTACACCAAAAAACAGGGAAAGTATGGCGTGATATATCTGTTGCACGGTTACAGCGACCGGTATGATACCTGGATTAAACAGGTCCCGGCGCTCAGGGAGTATTCCGACCTGATGCAGGTGATCCTTGCCTGTCCAGATGGCGGGTATAACAGCTGGTATTTCGACTCCCCTGTGGATTCATCCTGTAAGTATGAGACCCATATCAGCAAGGAGGTGGTGAATTATCTCGACCACTATTATCATACCCTTGCCGACCGCAGCCACAGGGGAATTGCGGGGTTGAGCATGGGGGGCCACGGGGCCCTGTACCTTGCCCTTCGTCATCCCGATATTTTCGGGGCTGCCGGTTCCATGAGCGGCGGGGTTGATTTGCGCCCGTTTCCTGCCGAATGGGATATTGCCAAAAGGCTTGGCGATATCCACCAGTACACAGAAAACTGGCAAAACAACAGCATCCAGAACGTGGTGGGTCATTTTTCGGGAAAACCCCTTGCCATCATGATCGAATGCGGGACAGATGATTTTTTTTACTCTGTGAACCAGCAGTTGCATAAGAAGATGCTTGAACTGAAGATGGCCCATGATTATGTGGAACGGCCCGGTAAACACAACTGGGAATACTGGTCAAACGCCGTTGAATACCAGCTGCTATTCCTGACCAGATCGTTTACCAGACAGGGCAACTAACCCCCTGAAGAGGATTTTTCCTGCCGGTGATTATTTTCCCACACTGCCGGCAAGCTGCTGAACCCTGATCTTCATCTTATCACCCTTTCCGGCATGCCAGGCTATCCACACGCCGGTTTTAGGGTCACAGATGATTTTTGGTGACCGGGCTGCCTCTTTCCCGGAGGTGACCTTCACGGGGGCCCCCCACGAACCCTTTTCCAGGGTTGACAGGTAGAGGGTCCAGTTGCCATTTTTCGAACGGCCGCTCCACGTTACGATGATCCTTCCATCCCCGGTAGCTGCTGCCTGGGGTGTCTGGTTCATGATGGTCTTTTCATCCGATGGCAATATCAAGGAATTCCCCCACACACCTGTGACGGGGTCAAAG
>CAIYQH010000477.1 GCA_903928285.1 uncultured Bacteroidales bacterium | reverse complement strand
TGATCAAACGCGGAGGCTTGTCCAATGAGACCTCCGCCCCGCTTAAGAATTAAGATAAAGGAACAGGTGGCTATTTATAACTTCTGTTATAACTATAGATGACCTTGCCCAGGGTACTTACAAAACAAACATTGATGCGGTTGGATTTAAGTGAAACCACCGTGAAAGCAGGTTCCGAACCACTAAATACCGTCATGTCATTGGAACTGTTCTCACGCGTATCTCCCCCGGTTCCGCTTACAATGTATTCAAGGTTGTCATTTTTTTCCCTTAAGTGCTGGAGGTCGTGATCGTGGCCGCAGAAATAGAATTGAGCATGATACTGTTCGAGTAAGGGCTTAACCCGGTCGATCATTTCCCTGGTGTTTCCGTGTTTGTGGCTTGCGGAATAAACTGGATGGTGTCCAAACACCAGGATCCATTGTTCCCGCGAATTTTTTAACACATCTTTCAACCATTTCATTTCTGCTGCCGTATCTTGTTGAGTAATTTCGGGGTATTCGCCATTTTTCGTATAATACTCACCAACCAGGGGAGGCGTATCAAGAAAAATCAGTCTCGCTGAAATGGAATCACTAATTTTTTTGGCAAAGGTGTAATAATGATCAGTAAGCCTCCAACGCCGGCTGATTTTGGAATAGTTTATTTCGGCCTGCGGACTGCCTTTGTAATCGTGGTTCCCCAGTACGGGAAACCATTCAACCTGGAGTGAAAGAGGTTTGTAAACATTCTCGAAATTCGCTGTCCACAAAGGATCCTGGGTTGATGCGACCCCGTTAATCTGGAAATTATCCCCGCACGAAACAATAAACTTTGCATTAACGCTGTCTGCGATCTTTCCCATCTGGTCAGCAACTTCCTGCTGATGCTTGGCGCCATTCCATCCCCAGTCGCTGACAATGATGAAGTTAAATGATTTATTAAATGTTTGAGAAGTGACGGGTGATTGTTTGGAGACAGGTGCGACGGTCTGTCCGTTACTGGTTGAAAAAACAAGCACAACGAACGCCAGTAAAAATGATCTGATGATATTATGTTTCATGTGAATAAGATATAATTTGATTTATACTGATGAAATGAAAACAAAACATCCATGGCATCTGCAGATGTTTCAACGCCATGGATGTTTCGATAAATTATTGTTAAAGAATCATTGATAATCAGCTTTTTGCGATCATTTAGGTGCAATATCCAGAACAACAAATGAACCAGGTACTACGGTTGCTTTACCCCCCTCTTTCGGAATTTCAAAGTTAGCGGCGGGAAGGTAGACATGATGTGTCAATTTGTTCACTGTCATGGTTTTAGAGCTTTTCTGAGTCGGAAAATTCTCTGAAACTGTGTATTTCCCGTCAGCGCCTTCCTGTACGATCGTCAGGGTGCCTTCACCATTGGAGCTGAATGCCCGCTTTAAACCCGGGTCGAAAGCAGCACCGTCAGGTTTGCCGCCAATAGGCAGGGTGGTGATCACCTTGCCTGTTTCAGCATCAAGCACAACCATCAGATTATTGGCACAAGCGCTGAACAAACGATGTTTGTCATTGTCGATGGCCAGCCCTGTCGGTTCTTTACCCTCACCCAAAGACCAGACATTTTCCACCTTGAACGATTTTGAATTAATAACCGCAACTTTGCCTTGATCTTCCAGATTGACGAAAATCTTACCTTTCCCATCTGTTGCCGAAAATTCCGGATTTCCGATCAGGGAAATGTTTGCTACGATCTCATCGCTCTTTGCATCAATTACAGAAGCGTTGTTTGAATGGCCATTAAATACAAAAACCTTCTGGCTGAATAAATCAAACAGGATGGCATCCGGACTTTTTCCGGAGATCACAATTTTCTTACTTACTATAAAAGTCTTAGTATCGAAAACCGTCACCGCGTTATCATTCTTGGTGCTGATATATCCTTTATTGAGGTCATGGGCGATGGCAATGCCGTGCACGCCATCAAGTCCGGTGATCCTCCCGATTTCGGTTCCTTTTTCTTCATCCACAACCTGGACCATATTTCCATGCGAAACATAAAGTCGTTTGGCAGCATCATCGGAGAAAAGATAGTCCCATTTTTCATTCCCTTCGAGACGGATCTTGTTAATAATTTTATAACCGGAGGAGCCTTCCTGCGCATGTACGGACAACAGCGGGTTTCCGCATATAAACACGCAAATAAAAAATAATATTCTCATATGCTCTTTCATCGTAAGATTTTAAATCTGATTTATGGTTTTTGTGTGGGTAAATGTTTGTTACCGTGACCATCACTCGTGTAGGCGCCCATATCTTTATTCAGGGGCATCGAGGAACCAATGGCGTAAGGGAACAAGGTTCCGCTGGTGGTACCTGCATTCAGCGCAGGTGAAGCTGATGCAAGGGAAGGTACATTGTGATCCAGGTTGCAAACTTTTATATCCGTATCGTAATGAGTAAATACCGTTCCGCAAGCGGTAAGTCCAAATGCAATTTTGTCGGTCGGTTGCGAAACACCATTGGATCCCTGGATATAAGGATTATTTGTTTCTACATTGGAAGAATCCGAAGCCTGGGCATAATACATATACATAAGGTTGTTGCTATAAGAGGTATTGCTCATATCGCAACCGGTTGCACTTTTTGCAAGATGGATCCCGTTGCGGCAACCTACGATGATATTGTTGTAAACTTTACCGGCGGAGTTTGCATCCAGGTAGATAGCGGATGAAAGTTCGCCAATTTTCCTCCAGTTCCCATTCACAATGGTATTATTATAGATATTAAACCTTGTTTCAGGAAGAGGGACTGTTTTGCTGGTGTTTAATTTGATGCCGCTATTGGCAGAGCTATAAATGTAGTTGAATGCGATATCTCCATGTGCGCCTTTTTTAATGTTGATCAAATCGCCGTCTGAACCTCCTAATCGCTGCAGGACATTCCTTTTAATACTGCAGGTGATGTCACCCACTAAATGAATACCATCATCGATACCGCCAAACATCCAGTTGTCTTCAAATATGATTTTAGCACCTCCATTAAATTGCTGGCTCCCTTCCACATCGAAACTTGCCTGGGCGCTTCCTGTAAGATCAGGACCACCCGTGTAGTTAATATGCGTATAAGTTACACTCACAAACAGTGAAGTGGAATCAATCAGAAATCCGCCCCAATAACCCGATTGTCCAAGATTTGCATAAGCAATTGCCTCGCTGCTGGTTGTAAAGGTGATGGGTTTGCTTTCGGTTCCATTACATATCAGGGTACCCGCAATTTCAATACGGTAGTTGCCGGTGGCAATTACCTTCACACCCGGGGAAACGCCAAATGAATCGGCTTTGTTAACAATCATATCCCCGTCAAGATAATAGACAGAATCCGGTTTTAAACTGCCTTTTAATGTACCTTTCAGGTGACTTCCTTTAATATAGGTCCCGGCAGGCGGTTTAATGTCATTAGTTGATGTGCTGGTTTCTTCCGATTTCTTACAGGAACTTAGCGAATACGTCAATATCCCGGTTACAAATAAAAATAAAATAAAATTTCTCATGTTTTAAAATTTTAAAGGTTAAAAAGAATATTTAATTTCAATCGAGTAATTTTGATAGTTATATGCTTTTCTTACCAGGGTGTTGTCCTCTTCTTTCAGGTACCAGGTAATTGGGCTATTCAATAAGTTCGAAGCTTTACAGGTTATAAAGAATTTTTTATAAATCTTTTTTTCAATAGTTATGCCAAGGTTATGATAATTTGCCTGGTACCTGTTAAAACCGAGATGGCTGTTATTTATGGCTGATAAATTTTCGCCCTGCATGGTATAGGTAATGCTTGATTTTAAACCGGCCCGTTTGCTTCGATAGGATACACTTGCATTAAAAAGGTGAGGCGATTGTCCAACAAGGGTCCTTTTATACCCTACCGTAGGATTAGCAACAAGGACCGTATCCTTATAAATATAATCGACAGCTTTGTCTGAAATCTGTGAAAAGGTATAGGTATAGTTGGCGCTGATCCCAAAATTGCCAAAATGTTTGGAGGCAACCAATTCTATACCATAATTGACTGTGGGGGTGCTTACATTTGCAGGCCTTGCATTATCGCTTTGATTTAAAATCTCTTCAATAGCATTAATGATTTGTTTATAGAATATTCCGACGGTAAAAACATCCTGCAGTTTTGGGTATATTTCATACCGTAAATCGAAAGAATTCGCGTAAGCAGATTTTAAGTCAGGATTTCCAGTCTGCCCTCCGGCCCGGGGATCGCTATAAGGGATTATTTCGGTATAGTTCGGCCGGTTTATTGCCCGGTAATATGAAAAACGAAGGTTCTGGTTTTCAGTAAATTTATAAGTCAGATGGAGGCTGGGGAAAAGGTCATTATTTTTCTTGGTTGCTTTTGCAACAGGAAATTGGATGTTATTCTGGTTGTGCTCAGTGCGCAGATCATAAGTTTCAAACCTCACTCCGAATAAAACCTGGAGTTTCCCGAAAGTTGAATTCACCATACCATATGCTGCACCTATATTTTCCCATGCCTTGTAATTGCCGGGATTTAACAATGCATTTCCTTTTTTTTCCTGGTCGTTCTGATCATTTCTTAAAGGTACCGTCATCAGGTCCGGATTTGGATAATTCTTATAGTTCCTATAGGAGGTATCATCATAGGGTTGAAAGAAATATTCATTTGCATAATTTTGCCTGAACTTTTGCCTGTACATTCCGCCTGCCTTAAACTCAAACAAATGATTGAAGACAATCGGTTTGTATTTTACATTGGCGTAGGCCGATTTGTTTTCGTCAATATCCCACTGCCAATCCCTTACAACAGGTCGCGAATAATTAAGGTATGCAGGGTTGTTCCCTCCCTGGGCCAATTCTACGGTCGCAAAATCGGGAGAATCCGAGTTGGCCTTGGCGTACAGTAATGTCCAGTCAATACTTAGGTTGCTCCATAAATTATGCTCGCCAGATAAAGTGGTTAAAGAGATACCGGAATTATCGGTTTCTGTCTGGGTCGCAATGGGGCGAATAAATTGCCCGTTATTATCACTCTGATGATCTTCAAACTTCCTTGCCCTTAATTCTTTTGCCTGGAACAGCGAACTATAAATACTGATCTGGTTATTTTTATTGAATTGGTAATCTAACTTTAAATAGCCACCCAATCTTCGTTGATTTTTACTGTATACCTGGTGTTCCGTGTATTCTGCCGATGGTTTCCCATCTTTAAATGCCGGTACATAACTGGTATAATCATAGGTATTGGCAGCGGAGTTATTTTGATAGCTGACCGCCAGCATTACACCGAATTTTTTCTTAAAAAATCTTCTCCCGCCCGAAAACCCCAAATTCATATCAGGATCTGCAGTTTTTGTTGTTGCAATTAAATTGTTCCTGGGAAATTCCGATTCTTTGGCTAAATAATTGGAGCCATAGAGTGAATTAAAATCTTTTTTTGCAACGGTACTGTTGTCGAAGGTTAAAAAGCTGTGGTTCAAGTAATATTGGTTGTAACCAAAACCGGTTTCAAATTTATAAAAGGCGGTATCAGGAGCCTGTTTCAATTTAATATTCACAGTACCGCCGATGG
>CAIYQH010000476.1 GCA_903928285.1 uncultured Bacteroidales bacterium | reverse complement strand
ACCGTGGAGTAGTATGGAAGGGTAGTAATTTGGTCGGATTGATTGACAAGGGTTTCCTGAGGTTTTGGTATAAGATACTTGTCCGACTTTCCATTTTTGACCCCATTTCCAAGTTGAAATACGGGTAGTTTGAAGTGGATTTTCAACCTGTGTACCTTTTCTCCCCAGTCGTAATCTGGAAAGACCAATTCACAACCTTTGGAATCCGTCCTGATTACAATGATTTCCCATTTCAGATTTAGACATTCAGGTGAAGATAAAATCTGTGAAGAACACTACTATTCTGTTAGTGGGAAAGGTGTTGAATACCTGTCTCGTTCTGTTTTTTACGATAAATATGGTTTGATCACGGAGGATACTTCCTTCACTCCGGAAGGGGACAAAACCATTAAATGTCAATATTTCTATCTCCGTGGAATCTTTGATAAATTAATAGGGTGTGATAAAAGTATCTCGAAATTCAAAGGTGACTTTCAGGTATCGGTTCAGCATTATGGATACATTTGGGTGAATTCCGAAAATATTTCACAATCAATACAATACAAAAGTTGTTTTGTAAAATTAGAGAATTTTCCGGTTCTGGTGGCTGGAAATACCGAATTGGAAGTGATGGAACAAATATATGATGATGGGGTGAATTGTAAAATTGGTTATCCGTTTTAATCTTAAATTATGGACTGGGTTTTTTGTTATTTGTTGTTTGTTGATCGATTGTCATGTCAATAATCGTGAAAGATGAACCATTAAACTTTTGGATTTTATTTTCAATTCTAGTTATCTTGAGTTCAATACCCGCTTTTTCAGAGATGAATACGATTTGGGCGAAAAAAAGAATTCACCCTGTCAGGATATGATTTATTTTCTTATTAATTTTGGTATACTGTTCCATTCAAAAGGGTTGGCCCTCATCTTTATTTCAAAACCATAAACAAATAGACATGAAAAACCTCCTTCAAATTCTTCTTTTAACTTCCGGAATTCTGCTTGTTTTTTCAGCTTGTGAAAAAAGCAGCAAGGATTCAACAACAACAACAGCCGACAAATGCGGCGGTGTGATCAGCAAGGTTGATTATCACCGGTTGGGTGGTCTTTTTTCTGACTCACTGACGGCGCCAATGAATTACGGTATCATTTACATGTACGATCCTGTCAATAAGCTTACTACGATCAATTTTTATACCGCAATCATGGCCGATATCTGTACATTTAATGACTCCAGTTTCGTATTAAAAAACACTTTCACAATTTCCGATACTGCTGTTAAGTATAAATTCTTTAAAATGTATGTGAATGGGACCTGGCATCTGATTTACGGGAACAAATATATGCTTCCTGCCGGGGGCTATTTGGTTTCCAACGATACCACTTTCAAGACAAAACCATTGAATAACGACGGACCTGCAGCAGCCGATTTTCTCTGGTCTTTCTCTTTCCCGTCACAAACAACCCGGCAGGCCGACATCATCTATCTGGCAAACAGAGTAAGCTGGGATGTAGGGGTGAAATACCCGAAGTATATCGGGAAATAGGATCCTGCTAATTTGTAACGAATTATCTACATCGCATCCCAATAAAAAACGGGGCGTTGCGCCCCGTTCAATAATGATAAGTTCATTGTAATAATTACCGTGCTGCAACGGCGCTCCAGTCGACCAGTTTCCAGAAGTCGGCAATGTAATCGGGGCGGACATTCTGTTTGTCGAGGTAGTAGGCATGTTCCCACACGTCGCAGGTGAGCAGGGGGGTGGCGCCTGTTTTCAGCGGGTTGCCGGCGTTACTCTCCTGAACGATCTCCAGGCTGCCATCCTCCTTCCTGATCAGCCAGGCCCAGCCTGAGCCAAAGAGGGTGGCGGCTGCCGTGGAGAATTTCTCCTTGAATTCGCCGAACGATCCAAAGTTCTTAACCAGGGCATCGGCCAGGGCGCCAACAGGCTCTCCGCCGCCCTGCGGTGCGAAGCAGTTCCAGTAAAAGGTGTGGTTCCATACCTGGGCGCCGTTGTTGAAGATGCCGCCACCGGCTGTGCGAACGATATCTTCGAGGGAGGCGTTTTCAAAACCGGTTCCCACGATCAGTTTGTTAAGGTTGTTAACATAGGCCTGGTGATGCTTTCCATAATGGAATTCAATGGTCCGCTTTGAAATATAGGGTTCCAGTGCATCCTGGGCATAAGGCAATTTAGGCAATTCGTGAATCATAAGCATAAGATTTAAAGGTTAATAATTAAGGTAAAAAGTAAGCGTCTGTATTATTTTTTGTCGATAATCGTCAGAATCCTGATTCCATTTCAAACACATTCAATGTAACCACAATGTTCACAATGGTTTACACAATGATCACAATGAGGTACTTTGGGTCCATTGTGCATTTCATTGTTCCATTGTGGCTAATTCATTATTCAATATTCGGTGTCGGTATTCAATATTCAATATTCGATATTCAGTGTTCATTATTCAATATTCATTTCCCTTTTGAAAGTTCCTGTATCGCCCTGTTATAGGCCGGGTCGATCGAGTTAAGGATCGGGTAGAACCCGGGGTTGTCGAGAAGATTACGGCCGATGTAGGCTTTCAGCATGGTTTTTACATAGAGGTCGGCCTTTTGCAGGTTATTCCCCTTGCGTTTGACTCCCTTCTTATCGGCATAGCTAATAAATTCGGCATAGATGGTTTCGGTGATGACAAATCCGCGCTCGAACTGGTCGCCGGTTTTAAAATGAAGCAGCTGGGTGCGGTTCCGGTCGGTATAGTCGAAGGCAAACTGGTATACCAGCCCTTTGTTGATACACAGGTTGTAATAAGCAAGCGTTGAATCCTTTTCAATGGGGATGTAGATGTCGGGCATGATGCCGCCGCCGCCATATACAGTTTTTCCTTTCGGGGTTTTGAACTTCAGCGAATCGGGGAATTTGATCGAGTCGGCATGTTCCAGCTCCCCGCTCATAAAGCGGTGGTAATAATCGCTGTTATAGACCTCCAGGCCATCCTTGTAGGATTTCTGGATACACCTCCCGGTGGGGGTGTAATATCGCGACACGGTAAGCCGAAGGGCGCTGCCATCCTTGAAATCGAGCTGTTCCTGTACCAGTCCCTTGCCAAAGGTACGCCGGCCGAGGATGATGCCGCGGTCATGGTCCTGGATGGCGCCGCTGACGATCTCGGCAGCCGAGGCGGTGCCCTCATCCACCATGATCACCAGGTCGCCCTGTTCAAAAAGGCCGTCGGCCGTGGCATTGGCAACTTCGCGGTCGTGGTGCATCCCCTGGGTATAGACGATCAGCTGTCCCTTGCCCAGGAATTCGTCGGCCACGTCGATGGCAGCCTGCAGGTAGCCCCCGCCATTGCCGCGCAGGTCGAGGATCAGTTTCTTCATCCCGCTCTTGAGCAGGGTCTCCAGGGCATTGTGAACCTCTTCATGGGTGCTCTTGGAAAAGTTGCTCAGCCTGATATACCCGATGCCGGGGCGGGCCATGTAGGTTACATCGACGCTGTAGGTAGGAATCACATCGCGGGTAATGGTAAAATCGACCAGCCCGCCGGCGCCGCGGCGGAAGATGGAGACGGTAACCTTGGTTCCCTTGGGCCCCTTGAGCTTACGCATCACATCGTTGGTGGAGATCTTGATGCCGGCAATCTTCTTGCCGTCGACCTTTACGATGCGGTCGCCGGCGCGGATACCCAGCTTTTCGGAGGGACCGCCCGAAACGGGATTGACCACCATGACGGTATCATTTTCGATGCGGAACTGAACGCCGATACCGTCGAAACTGCCAAGCAGCGGGTCGTTGGCCATATGAAAATCATCGGCGGAGATATAGACGGAATGAGGATCCAGCTTCTCAAGCAGCCCGTTGATGGCCTTCTCTTCGATGACTTTCCTGCTCATGGTATCCACGTAATTGTCGTGGATATAGGTGATCACCTCCTTCAGCTTGTCCCTGTTCGATTTAAAGGGGTTCAGGCTGCCTGCCCGGTTGCCCAGGAAGATCCCGAGGAGGATCCCTGCCGACAGGACCAGTGCAAACAGGATGGGTAAATATGCATTGTTTTTCTTCATGTAGTCTGATTATCCTGACATAAACGTATTTATACCGGAATTGGTATCAATTTATATTTCCAGGGATGTAATCTGCAAAATTACATAATCTGACTGATCTCAGTCATACAGGTATCGGAATTATGATGCTTCAAAACAGAAATAAAACTGCACCTGGAAAAATGATCATTATTTAACCACCATGACACGATGAAAGCATTATTCACACAAGGAATGTCTTATCCTGACCGGTCCTAAACGGTTGTTAAACGGATGGAAGCTCAGACAAGCCTTAGACAAGACTTAGAGGAGGGTAAGACTGACAGGAGGGGAAAAAGCAGAAAAGGGAAATGGTATGTGCCTTACATTGAGCATGGAACCAGGAATATGAAATGAAATCGAATGGTAAATATATGAAAATCCGTGAAGTTTTCCAATAAAAAATGTAAAATACTTTTCGGTTACATAACCCGGTTGAAAGCAGTTACATGAACGTTTACTGGCTTGCTGCAACTCACGCCATTCATTCCATCCATGATTTACTGAACATGAATTCAGGATATATTTCGATCTATGAAGAAGTACAAAGGTACCGTCGTACCGGGCGTTGTAAACAATCCGGCTGCGGAACACCATTGCCGACCCTTACAGGCAGCGTTTCCGGGAGTTTGTGGCGCATACCCCTGTGGACCGAGAACTACTTTTTCGGGATATCGGCGGGAACAGCCTGAAATTTGATATTCTGCAGTTTTTCGTTTTTATTGACCTCCAAAGCGAATTTAATCGGGATGACAAAGTTTGTCACGATGGGTCTCCCTTTCAGTTCCCCCGGTATCCATTTCGGCATCAGTTTTATCACCCTGACGGCCTCTTCGTCGCAGCCGGAGCCGATTCCCCTGAGTACCTTCACATGGGTGACCGTACCGTCGGTTTCAACATCGAAGGCAACAAATACATTCCCCTTTACCTTGTTCTCCACGGCAAGTTCCGGGTATTTGATATTTTCGATCAAAAATTTCCTCCTGACCTCTTCTCCCCCGGGATATTCGGGTTGTTTGTCCGGTACTGCATATTTATGGGTGGTGTCGCCGGTTTTTACGGGAACTCCCATGCTTTCAGGTTCCTGTTTTCCATTTTCCTGTGACAAAACGGGGCTGAGGGTGCCTGCCGAAAAGAGCAGTCCGAGTGCAACTACTACAGGCAAGGACAGCATGGTTTTGCCGATGGCCCACCTTCCTGAACGTTTCTGTGTCAACATAACAATTCGTTTTTTTAACTGTGAGATATTGAAATTATTGGTGAGGTTATTAACCTGGATTCCCAGGGTTTCGTTCAGAATAAGTTGCTGGTAGCCGGCAAGGGGAACTCCCTTTTTAATGACCCCTTCGTCGGCAAGGTATTCATGAATCATCTTCAGTTCGCGGCGGGTCATCCAGGCAAAGGGGTTGAACCACTGGACGATGATCAGCAGTTCGGCCAGTACCAGGTCAAAGGAGTGCGCCTGCCGGATATGGATCTTTTCATGAGCCAGGATTGCCTCCCTGTTTTCGGCCGTCATTCTGCCTTCATGGATAAAGATCATGTTGAAAAAGGAAAAGGGGGCGTAGCCGCGGTCAACCGACACCAGCCGGATACCCTCCGATCGCCGGACAGTTGAACGGCGCACCAGCATCGACAGTTGTACCACCCGGGCCAGGTACCTGACCAGGAAGATGGCCACGCCGGTAACATAGATGACCTGTGCGATTTCAAACCATTGCAGGTGGCTGATCACGGTTTGTTCCACCCGGTGAGGTGTGATGAGAACCGGCTCGAGCAGCACCATCAGCGTGGTGGCTGGCACCCATAGCAGCCGGTGAAAGGGAATCAGCGGGGCCACCATCGACAGTAGCCCTACGAGCAGCAGGAAGATCCGGTTCATCTGGAAAAAGGTGTCGCGGCGCAGGAAGATCCAGTAAACCCCGAAAAGGGTGCCCAGACCCACCGACGATTGAATCAGGTAAAACAGGAGCATGTTCATGACTTTGAATGTTTTTGTTTTTCAATTTCAAGGGCGATGATCTGCTGGATCTCTTCCAGTTCACGGAGAGTCATCTTCTTCTCCGAAGTAAAGAAGGAGGCGAGCGATTTGAATGAATTTCCGAAGTAGTTGTTCAGGAAGTTTCCGAAATGGGCGCTGGAATAATCATCCTTGCTGATCAGGGTAAAGTATTCGTGGGTGCGGCCATAGGCCTTGTGTCCCACGAAACCCTTCTGTTCGAGGATGCGAATGATCGTGGATACGGTATTATAGGCAGGCCTGGGCTCAGGGAACTCCGCCAGGATATCGTGCACCAGCGCCTGTTGTTTTTCCCACAAAATCTGCATGATCTGTTCTTCGGCTTTGGTAAGCTCACGGATGGCTTGTTTCGGTTTATTCATCGGACAATGATTTTTTGGGGATGCTGCAATTCTTCTATTCTCCTTGCGGCAAAGTCCCTGTTTGAAAAGGGATGCGATATATTCAGCCCGGCTGCAGGTTCTTCTGCCGGATTACCGCCATTTTCCCTCTCTGCCGGGGATGAAGCGATGCGGGCAGGCGGTGGTTGGTTGAGCTTTTCATCGGGTGCATCCTTAAAGGAATGCAGGTATTCCTGGTACCATGCCAGCGCCTCTTTGGGTTGGTTGAGGAAATAGTCGTACTGGTAGGCAATGCGGAAGAGGAAAAGGTCATTCCCCGGATCTTGTTCGCGTGCCCTCTTCAGGATGATCAGCGCCGTATCGCTGTGGTGGTTTGCATTCCAGGCTCCCGCAAGCTCGGTATAGAGGGCGGATAAGAACTTCCCGGGGGGCATCAGCAGCCGCAGGGTCCTGTTCAGATAGAACAGTCCCGTATCGATGAGCATCGACCGGTAGGCCGACACACCATAGTAAAAACAGATCTCCGAATCGGTGGTATCCATGCGGAATGCCTGACGGAAATGAGGTTCAGCCTCCTCATATCGTTCCTGCTTATAATAACTGAGACCAAGGTACTTGTGCGAAAACCTGGAATCGTCGCCCAGCGCCGCACTCTGCTGAAACCGCTGTTCTGCGCCGCCGTAATCCTTCAGCAGGTACCGGCAGAAACCGCTTAACTGCAGGATGCCGGTATTGGCTGAATCGAGCAGCAAGTATTGGTCGGCAACCACAAGCCCCTTTTGCACCATTTTAGTTTTGATGTACAGGTTGATGAGTTTCCCCGTGATCACGGCATCGGAGGGATAGAGCGCCAATGCGTGGCTGTAGTAAAAGATGGCCGTATCGGGCCGCTTCAGTTCAGCATAGCAGTTGCCGAGCTGCTTTACCAGGTAGAAATCAAGCGTGTCGGACCTGTAAAGGGGCAGAAGCACATTTTTTGCATTCTCAAACTCCTCGTTTGCTGAATAGAGGGAGGCAAGCTGCTGGGCAAAGTACCGGTTTGCCGGATCCAGGGAAATGGCACGGTTACAGGCATATATTGCCATCGTGAAATTCCCCAGCTGACGATAGATTCCAGCCAGGTTAAACCACCCCCGTATATTGGCTGAATCGATCTTCACAACCCTGACCAGTACGGACCTGGCTTCACGGTATTTGTTAACGGCTGCCAGGGAGGCGCTTTTCAGGAGCAGCATGGCCGTATTGCTGCTGTCGGCCTGCAGGCAGCGGTCGGCAGCCCGGGTCGCATCGTCGTACCTGAAATTCTCCATCAGCTGCTTTACCCGGGTAAGATCGTCGGCCGACTGTCCATTCACCGGCTTAATAACAAAGAGCAGGAGGCCCAAGATGAACAAGGAACCTATGGAAGAGATGCTTTTCATGGGATGCCGCTGACAGGGTTTTTGATTTTGGTTTTTTGATTGACTGCCATAATGCCTGTAATGATCCTTAAACTATTTCACAGGTATCATAACGATTAATCAAAAATCCAATTACCTGAATCAATGCATTTATTTTAACCACAATGGCACAAAGAAGGCACCATGGACACCATAAACCACATTGTGAACAGTGTGTAAATCATTGTGCCATTGTGGTTAATGTTAATCATATTTTTGAAAATAAGACAGTTTCGGATTTTCAGGACAAAGATATAACTATTTTCTTAGTTAATCAACTAATTTTAATTTTATAACGAAGACGCCGGGTAATTGGGCGGATAAAGAGGCTATTTCGTCGATTACAAATAGACACGGTTTGAAATATCCGGAATGGCAAAGGCCGGAACAGTTCCTCAGGCAATTTATTCGTTCACGTGCGGGCAATTGAACGGCACGCCGATCTTTTCTCCCTCCATGATCAGGTCGTCGACGATGGGCTTGATGAGCGGTACGCCGTGGATTTCGTTGAATTCTGCATATTCGAACTCCTTTTCCCCGGCTACCATGATTTCGTCGCGGCCGACGGCCAGGGGCGATTGTTTCAGCAGGGTGATCATATCGTCCATATGAAGTTTGAAATCGACGATCGGGCGGAAGGCTTCGACGTTGATGGCCATAAAGAAATGGGATACACCGGTAGGTTCGGGTTTTCCGGGGCCTCCCACCTGGGTCAGGAACTTGCCGCCCGACAGGGCTGAACAGAGGATCTCCACCAGCACGGCCAGTCCGTAGCCCTTGTAGCCGGCGGTGATATCCATCCCACCGAGGGGAAGCAGGGCTCCGTGTCCGCCGGGCTTGATCAGCGACGGGTCGTTGGTGGCCTGGCCCTGTTCGTCGATACCCCAGCCGATGGGGATATGTTCATGTTTCTTTTCATATACCTGGATCTTGCCATAGGCTACCGCGCTGGTGGCCATGTCGAGCAGGTAGGGATAGGCCTTATCGGAGGGGGCCGCCATGGCAATGGGGTTGGTGCCCAGCACGGCGGTACGGCCGAAGGTAGGCGCCACCAGCGGCTGCGAGTTGGTCAGCGAGATACCGATCATGTCCTGTTTGAGGGCCATCATGGCATAATAGCCGGCAATGCCGTAGTGGTTGCTGTTGCGTACCGTGATGGCCGCGATGCCGGCCGTTTTGGCCTTATCCAGGGTCATCTGCATGGCTTTGTGCGATACCACCTGACCGCAGCCGTTGCCACCGTCGATCAGGGCGGTTGACGGGGTTTCGCTGATGATTTTGAAGGGTGTGAGCGGATCGATCCAGCCTTTGCTGATGCGGTTCCCGTAATAGGAACCCAGCCGGTGCAACCCGTGGGATTCAACCCCGCGGATATCGGCACAGATCAACACATCCCCCACAATTTTTGCATCTTCGGCAGGCACTCCCAGCCTCGACATATAACGAACCACAAAGTCCATCAGGTCTTCGTGTTTGAATCGAAATGTAGTTTCCATAGTATGTGATTTTTTTGATTCCTGAAAAACTGTTACCCCTTTTCAACGTAATTGTCCACCACCCATTTTGCAAAGGGGAAGCTGCAGGTAAAGGCGGGCGATACGGCATTGAGCACGTGGATGGTGGTATTGTCGCCCTCAACCACGAAATCCATCACCAGCTCATAGCTCCTGGTGTTCAGCAGCTGAGCGCGGATCCCTGGTTTGCTCCATTCGGTAAATCCCGATTTGTCGATGTCGTGGACCATGCTGGTAGCCAGGTTGACAAAATAGGATTTGTTGTATTTCTTCATCTCATCAAAGGCCAGTCCCCTGAATCCAAAGGCATTGGAGAGGAAGAGCTTGCTTTCCCAACCCAGGATATTGGCCAGTTCATCCGCCCTGAAATTGTCCATACCCTTGTAATTTTCTCGCCAGAAGGCAGGAATGGAGGTAGGGCCGATCTTGATGGTGCCGTCGACGGTGATGGTGTAATGGACCCCGAGAAACGGGTTTTTAAGGTTGGGAACTGGGTAGATATTGGTTTTGATGGGCTTGTCCTTTTTGGTATATTTCAGGTAAATACCCTTGAAGGGGATGATGGTGTAATGCTGCGAATAGCCAAAATCGCGGGCGATCCTGTCGGCGTATAGCCCTGCGGTGTTGATGATTTTTTTCGCTGAAAAGGTCAGTCCGCCGGTGGTTTCAATGGTAGTCCCGTCGATCTTCCGCTTATAGCCCTGACTAAAAATGATCTTCACTCCTGAGGCGAGCAGCTCGTCGCGCACGGCCTTGTTCAGCTCGGTAGGATCCACGGTGGCAGTATTGGGCGAAAAAAGCGCAAATTTGAAGGTGCGGGCGTTGGGATCGATCTCTTTGAGTTCCCCTTCGGTGATGATCTTTACATCGACGCCATTGCGTTTCCCCCGGCGGTCGAGTTCATAGAGGGGCTCCAGTTCCGATTCGTCTTTGGCGACTACCACCTTCTGACATTCATTCAGCTTCAGTCCCTTTTCCCTGCAGAAATCCTTCATGGCAAAATTGCCGTCGCGGGTGAATTTTGCCTTCAGGGAGTCGGCCGAATAGTAAAATCCGGCATGGAGGACCCCGCTGTTGCGGCCGCTTGAATGATAAGCCACATCGGGCTCCTTTTCAAGGATGGTGATGGAGGCCTCAGGATGACGTGCCCGTAATTCACGGGCGATGGCCAGGCCTATGATACCGGCACCAATAATAAGATAATCAGACTGCTCTGTCATAAATATTTT
>CAIYQH010000475.1 GCA_903928285.1 uncultured Bacteroidales bacterium | reverse complement strand
CGTAGTAGGTGGTAAGAAAGGCAGAGCTCTTTCCCACCATCACATAGCCCTGCGGGTTCAGGGTCATGGCGGGAAAGGTAAAATCGACCCCCTTGCTGAAGTAGAAGCCGGTCATATTGACCGGTTGGGTACCGTTGTTATAGAGTTCTATGAATTCAAGGGAATCGGTGCCGATAATGGGCGACCTGTAGTTGATTTCCGTGATCACGATCGGGGCATTGGTCGGGCCTGTGACATGGATATAGTTATTCTTGCAGGTGGTTTGGGTTCCCCATTGGTTGGTTGCGGTAAGGCAAACTGAATAATCGCCGGTATAGTTATAGGCGATACCAGTCGGGTTTTTAAGGGTCGATGTGTTCGGAATACCGCCGTTGAAGGACCATGCCCAGGTATCGGGACAATATTTTGTGGAGTCAAAGAAGTTAACGGACTGGCCGATAGAGACATTGACATTACTTGCTGAAAAATTAGGCAACGGCGCCATGATTTCGCAAAGGGTGCTGAAGGTGATGTCGGCTCCGTAACCGGTAGCTGACGCATTGGTTGCATAGGCTCTTAGGTGGTAGGTTGAATTGGGAAGCAGCCCTGTCATATTGCTGGTGAAGGCACCCAGTGTTCCGGGTTCAACCGTATGGGCACCCGAAGCTGTCGGATTTGCCGTAAGGCTCCAGGATAAACCGCGGGCGGTGATCGGAGAGCCCCCGTCGTTGGTGACATTCCCGCCACCGGTGGCGGTATTGAAGGAAATATTGGTAACCGTTGGATTGGTCGTTACTGTAGGCGTGGTCGGACCAGCGGGGGTAAGCGGAGTATCGCCGCTGGTAAGGATCACCACATCGCGGCGAAGGGCGGTTGTCGTGTTGGCGCCGCTGCCCCAGATTCCTGTGGCGTTGGTATTGAAGGCATAAACAGTATTGTCGGCATTGCGCGATTCAACACGCCGCACGCCATTGGGGTTGTTGGCCCCGATCGGGATCACGGCAACATAATCCCCGGCAGCGCTGGTGCCGGCCTGCATATAGACATCATTTACCGCGGTCGGCAATTCGGAGTTGGTTACCTGGGTCGGGATCATCGGCCGGATCATATAAGCAAACAGGGGATCCCCGGTACCGGCAACGTTGTCGTACATCAGCATGTATTTGCCATTGGAGGGGGTCAGTGAACTGCCCTTGACAAAACAACCATCGTCGGTGGTGGCGGTAGTTCTGGCGGTAACGGCGATATCGAGGGCGGTCATGAGTTTGGCGCCGACAAAAAGGGGCGAACTTGGCATGGAACCACCTGCCACCACCCAGCCGAGCCTCATGTTATGCTGCTGGCCAGCGTCAAAGCGTGTTCCGTTACCGGTAGGCTGGTAAAAAACCCATACCGGTCCTGAACTTCCGGTTGCATCGGTAGTAAAATAATTCAAAAGACTGGTCGTCCCGCTGAAGGCGGTGACATTCCAGAAATTCCCGGCTCCGTAACTGGTTGCAGGATCCGTGGTAAGGCCCAGCCCCGGCTTGAGATCATAGGAAGTGTTCGGGGTAAGTCCGTCAATCTTAAAGCAAACGGCAAAGGCCGTTCTTGCATTGTTGGTCGAAGCTGCGGTTTTACTGCCGAAATACCTGGGAATTACCAGTTCTGTAACAGTCTGGGTATAGCCATTTGCAAAAAAGATAAGCAATAAAAAGGTAAGCCCTAAGCTTGTAAATCGTTGTTTCATATCGGTATAGAGGTTAAAATGACCGCCGGGGAAATAAGATACAAAAATGCTAATAATTTTTGGATTGTGCGTCAGTAATTTATTAACAAATGATTAAATCATCGATCATTCCTGTCTATGTTTTCACAAAACCTAAAATTCCCTTTTCCTGCCCGGAGAGCCAGAAAACAAATATTGCTTTTTAAGAATATCAACCCGTGGAAGGGTAAAAAAAAAAAAGGCCGGTCGCTTTGCAGGATCAGCCTTTTTCAGGTATTGTTGTCAGACAGGGTTATTTATCTTTAACCTCTTCAAAATCCACATCGGTCACCTCGTCATTTCCGGAGCCTTTCGGTCCCTGCGGGTTTGGTCCCTGTTCGGTATGCGGTCCGCTGTGCTGGTCGCCGGGCGCCCCGCTCTGCGATGCATTTTTGTACATCTCTTCGCTGGCGGTCTGCCAAACAGCGTTCAGGTTGGCCATGGCTTTGTCGATGCCTTCGAAATCGCGGTTTTTATGCGCGTTTTTCAGTTCTTCAACGGCGGCTTCAATGGGCGCCTTCTTATCGGCGGGAATTTTGTCGCCGAATTCCTTCAGCTGTTTTTCGGTCTGGAATACCAGGGTGTCGGCCTGATTCAGTTTATCAACCTCCTCTTTCACCTTCTTATCGGCATCGGCATTGGCCTGGGCCTCTTCGCGCATTCTGCGGATATCCTCGTCAGAAAGTCCTGAAGATGCTTCAATCCTGATCTGCTGTGATTTACCGGTTGCCTTATCCTTCGCTGTAACATGGAGGATACCATTGGCATCGATGTCGAAGGTTACCTCGACCTGGGGGATACCCCTGGGTGCAGGCGGGATGCCGTCAAGGTGGAACCGTCCGATGCTTTTATTCTGGTTGGCCATGGGTCGTTCACCCTGAAGAATATGGATCTCTACAGAGGTCTGGCTGTCGGCAGCCGTTGAGAACACCTCCGATTTCCGGGTCGGGATGGTGGTATTGGATTCGATCAGCCGGGTCATGACACTTCCCAGCGTTTCGATACCAAGCGAAAGGGGGGTGACATCAAGCAGGAGCACATCCTTGACCTCACCGGTAAGAACACCACCCTGGATGGCGGCGCCAATGGCGACCACTTCGTCGGGATTCACCCCTTTGGAGGGTTCTTTTCCAAAGAGATCGCGAACCAGTTTCTGAACTGCCGGGATACGGGTCGAACCGCCAACGAGGATTACCTCGTCCACTTCGGAGGCCTTCAACCCTGCATCCTGCAGCGCTTTCTGGCATGGTGCAATGGTCGACTGCATCAGGGAATCAATCAGCTGTTCGAATTTCGAACGGTTCAGTTTTTTCACAAGATGCTTGGGAACTCCGTCAACCGGCATGATATAGGGCAGGTTGATCTCCGTTTCCATAGAGCTGGAAAGTTCAATCTTGGCCTTTTCAGCAGCCTCTTTCAGACGCTGCAGGGCCATCGGGTCCTTACGCAGGTCAAGACCTTCATCTTTCAGAAACTCGTCGGCAAGCCAGTCAATGATCATATGGTCAAAGTCATCGCCCCCAAGGTGGGTATTCCCGTTGGTCGACTTAACCTCAAACACTCCCTCTCCCAGTTCCAGGATCGAAATATCGAAGGTTCCGCCACCGAGGTCGAAGACGGCAACTTTGATGTCTTTGTGCTTTTTATCCAGTCCGTAGGCCAGTGCGGCAGCGGTAGGTTCGTTGATGATCCGTTTTACGGTAAGGCCTGCAATTTCGCCGGCTTCTTTGGTAGCCTGGCGCTGTGAATCGCTGAAATAGGCAGGAACGGTGATAACCGCCTCCTTAACCTCCTGGCCAAGGTAATCCTCGGCCGTTTTCTTCATCTTCTGAAGAACGATGGCGGAAATTTCCTGGGGTGTATATAACTTACCCGTGATATCTACACGGGGTGTATTGTTTTCCCCTTTTGCGACTTTATAAGGGACGCGTAATATCTCTTTCTGCACCTGGTCCCAGGTTTCACCCATAAAGCGTTTGATCGAAAAAACGGTGTTTTTCGGGTTGGTGATGGCCTGACGTTTTGCAGGGTCGCCTACTTTGCGTTCGCCGTTTTCGGTAAAGCCGACAACCGACGGTGTTGTTCTTCTCCCTTCGCTGTTAGGAATAACGACAGGTTCGTTCCCCTCCATGACAGCCACACATGAGTTGGTGGTTCCAAGATCGATACCAATAATTTTTGCCATATTAATAATCTCCTTTCAAGTGTACAATAAATTCAACACAATTTGACCTCAAATAGTCAATCATTGTGCCAAAACAAAATTGCTGACAGGCAAGTGACAAAACGACAGGAACAGAGGGGGGATGGCCGGGAGCTGATCAAAACCCGTGGCCGATGGTATAGACATTGGTTTTAAGGTAGGCCTTTGTCTGTGCACTTGGGAAAATGGAATCCACTACTTTCGTGTATCTTGCAGAGAAAAGGCCAAGCCCGTTGCTGATGTCGGTAAAAGCCGGCTTCTCCTGAACGAGCGACAGGGAGGGTTCGGTAACCTCCATGTAGGTATTGAGGGTGTCGGAGGCAACTGAAAAGATAAACTGGCATTTATAGGCAACGCGGGTCAGCACCGTGGTGGTGTCGAGAAGACCGCCTACCACTGAATAAAATCCGTCATCCGGGAAGTACTCGTCAAAAGGCTGCGTACTCTGGGCATCCAGGGCCATGATCTTGTTGTCAACAACCCAATCGATGTAGTTTGTATCCTTTTTCTGCACACCAGATTTCGGAAACTGAACATAGAAGAACCGGATCATCAGCTGGTACCGCTTGGCATTTTTGGCCGGTGCCCACCTGACTTCAGTCATATGCCCTCCCGGGGTAAAGGTGATCTGACTGTTAATCTGTGGACGCATTATTTCAAAGTCATGGATCAACAGAGTTTGCGAAGTGATTAATTTCCCAGTCTTTTTATTCCTGATATACAGATTGTATCTGTAATTTTCGTTTAGTTTGGCCTTTGTATAATACATCAGCTGGTTGGGATAATAAAAGATCGAATCGCCTTTTTGTTTATTACGGATGGTGATGGTGTCGCAGGAATAGGAGTTGACAAACAGGGAGCCGTTGTATTCATCCAGCCTAACCTCAAGTTTATCAGGGTATGTGCTCGAGTCGGCAATTTTAGAAAACTTCAGGGCGTCGCCGGGCCCGAGAAAGGCTTTGGTAATTTTGATAAAGGTCGTATCGGCCGATTGGTCAAGCAGTCCGTAAACTACGGTAATGTCTTTCCAGTTGGCATTGACATTCAGCTCCTTGTTGCATGAAAAAAGGGCAGTAAGCAGGAGCAGCAGGGGCAGTATGACTTTAACAGAGCGCATCCGGATCTATATTTGGTATTTGGCAAAAGTACATAAAAATATTGTAATTTTGCTAT
>CAIYQH010000474.1 GCA_903928285.1 uncultured Bacteroidales bacterium | reverse complement strand
TTCCTGTTCCGACCTGCCCAGGTCAAACATCGGATCGACAGCCACGATGTTGATGATCTGTCCCAGGTTCTGATAGGCCTGGTAATTGGCATAGGTCATATCCTGGCTTCCGCCTAAAATGACGGGGATCACATTTTGGGAAATCAACTCGGAAATAACAGAACTGAGGACAAAATAGGTATCCGAAACTGCAAATCCGGTTTTGATATTTCCAAGGTCCACCAGTTTGTTGGGATGGGGACCGGGATTCAGATTATAAAGATATTTCCTGATCACATCGGGCGCCAGGCCGCATCCTTCATTATTCACTGCATTCCTGTCATCTTTAACCCCGATCAGGGCGATGTCGGATGAGGCATAATCGGGAAAATCATTGGTATCCGTAAAAATACTGATGATGTTTCCCAGCCGCGTCAATCCCGTGGCAGCGCCGCTACCGGGAAATTCACGCAGATCGAGAGGTTCTAAAAAATCAGAAATATCCATGGGACATTACTTTTTCTTCTTAGATTTAGACTTTGATGGCTGTGTTTCGGCGATGATGGTCTTGCATTCTTCAAGGGTAAGACTCTTCGGATCCTTATCCCTGGGAATTTTATAGTTGGATTTATTGCTGAAAATATAGGCTCCGTAACGACCGTTCAGCACCTGGATCGGCGTTTTGTCATCCATGAACTCCATCAGGATTTTCTGGCTGTCGGTTTGTTTTTTGGCCAGGATAATCTCGATCGCCCTGCTGAGTTCAACGGTAAGCGGATCCTCCTCTTTGGGGAGAGAATAAAACAGGGAGGCGTGACGGATATAGGGGCCAAACCTGCCGGTGGAGACAATCACCTCGCCGGTTTCATATTCGCCCAGGGTCCGCGGGAGTTTGAATAGATCCAACGCCTCCTCGAGGGTGATGGTATCGATGCTCTGCCCTTTTTTCAACGAAGAGAATTTCGGTTTGGCTTCGGCATCGGTATCCCCGATCTGGGCCATGGGGCCATACCGGCCGATTTTCACGAATACATTCTCCCCTGATTTGGGCTCTTTGCCAAGAAGTTTTTCCCCGCTTACCTTACCGGTATTTTCGAGGGTGCCTTCAATTTGTTTATGGAACGGAAAGTAAAACTCCTTGATCATCTGGTTCCACACCATTTTACCCTCGGCAATTTCGTCGAATTCCTCCTCGACGCTGGCCGTGAAATTATAATCCAGGATGTTGTTGAAATGCTGGACCAGGAAGTTGTTTACCAGCGTTCCGATATCGGTGGGGAATAATTTTGACTTTTCGAAACCCACATTTTCAGATTTCACCTCTTCGGTGATGGTTGAGTTTTTCAGGGTGACCAAGGTAAAGGCGCGGATAATCCCGGGCCGGTCCTCCTTAACGACATACCCTCTTTTCTGAATGGTGGAGATGGTTGGTGCATAGGTCGACGGTCGCCCGATCCCCAGTTCCTCCAGTTTCTTAACCAGCATCGCCTCTGTATAACGGAAGGGTTGCTGGGTGAATTTTTCCTGAGCATTCATCTCCGACAATCCAAGACGGTCGCCGGTATTCATTGCGGGCAACATCCCCTCCTCGCCATTGGGTTCCTCGTCGTCGGTTGATTCCATGTATACTTTCAGGAATCCGTCGAACCGGATCACCTCTCCCCTGGCGATGAACTTTTCGGCGGCCGTTGAGACGCCGATGGTGACATTGGTTTTTTCAAGTTCCGCATCGGCCATCTGGGAGGCAATGGTCCGTTTCCAGATCAGTTCGTACAGGCGTTTGTGCGACTTGTCCCCGTCAATCGTCCTGTTGGTCATATAGGTCGGACGGATGGCTTCATGCGCCTCCTGCGCTCCCTTTGACTTGGTGGTGAATTGCCGGGTCTTCACATATTCTTCTCCGAACAGGCCGGTAATTTCGGTACGCGACATGGCCAGGGCCATATCCGAAAGGTTGACCGAGTCGGTACGCATATAGGTTATCAACCCCGATTCGTACAACTCCTGTGCCACCCGCATGGTGTTGGCTACGGAGAATCCCAGTTTGCGCGACGCCTCCTGTTGTAAGGTAGATGTTGTGAAGGGCGGGGCAGGGGATTTCCTGGTTGGCCGGGTGTCGACCTCTTCGACAGTATAGGTTGCTTTGATGCATTTTTGCAGAAAACCAACGGCATCCTCTTTTTTCGGGAACCGTTTATTCAGTTCAGCCCTGACCTGGCTCACCTTATCCCCGTTGGGAAGGAGGAAGTCGCCAACAATCCTGAAGGCGGAAGTACTCTGGAAAAGCTTGATCTCGTCCTCCCGTTCAACAATCAGCCTGACAGCCACAGATTGAACGCGGCCGGCCGACAGCGAGGGTTTGATCTTTTTCCAAAGCAGCGGTGAAAGCTCAAAACCGACAAGCCTGTCAAGCACCCGGCGGGCCTGCTGGGCATCAACAAGGTGCTTGTCGATGGAGCGGGGATGTTCGATTGCCTGCTGGATAGCCGTTTTGGTTATTTCATGGAAAACGATCCGTTTCGTATTCTTTTCATCGAGGCCCAGCGCTTCGATCAGGTGCCAGGAAATGGCCTCTCCTTCACGGTCCTCGTCAGATGCCAGCCATACACATTCCGCTGCCAGGGCCAGTTTTTTCAACTCGGCGACAATCTTCTTCTTTTCAGGAGAGATGATATATTTTGGAATGAATCCATTTTCAATGTCAACGCCCAGATCTTTCTTCGCCAGGTCGACAACATGACCCATGCAAGATCTTACCGTAAAATCCTTCCCTAAAAATCCTCCGATTGTTTTGGCTTTGGCCGGAGATTCAACAATTACTAAGTTCTTCGTCATTTGGATGCCCTGTTTGGTGCTCAAAATCCGGTGCAAAAGTAAGACAATTAAGTTAATCCTTACCTTTGCATCGCTTTTTTATGCTTAACCGGTCTTTGGACCCCAGGGAAAAACAACATCGTGAAAAAAAACAAATCCATATATATTGAGACCTACGGCTGTCAGATGAATTTTTCTGACAGTGAGATTGTTGCCTCCATTTTAACGGCAGATGGATATGAGATTACAAAGGAAATAAAACTGGCGGACATCATATTTGTCAATACATGTTCCATACGGGAACATGCCGAAGAGCGGGTCAGGAAAAGACTGCAGTTTTTCAGATCACTGCGGAAAAAGAGCCCGGATCTGGTCATCGGGTTGCTCGGATGCATGGCTGAACGGACCAAAGTTGCCCTGATGGAGGAGGAACAGTTGCTCGACCTGATAGCAGGTCCCGATGCCTACCGTCATTTGCCGCAGTTGCTTGAACAGGTTGGAACCGGGCAGCCTGCCATCGATACGATCCTGTCGGTCGATGAAACCTATGCAGATATTACCCCGGTAAGGCTTGATTCCAATGGGATTTCCTCCTTTATCTCGATCATGAGGGGCTGTGAAAATTATTGTTCCTATTGCGTGGTTCCCTCTGCGCGCGGGCAGGAACGCAGCCGGAATGCAGCGACGATCGTGAATGAAACCAGGGATCTCTTCGAAAAAGGCTATAGGGAGGTGACGCTTCTGGGTCAGAACGTAAATTCCTACCAATGGAGCGCCGGCGGGGAAACCGTCAATTTCGCCATGTTGCTTGAAAGGGTAGCCCTCGTGAACCCGTTGATGCGCATCCGTTTTGCCACCTCCCATCCAAAGGATCTCTCGGAGGAACTGCTTCATACCCTCGCGCGCCATCCGAACCTGTGCAAAGCCATTCACCTACCGGTACAATCCGGCAGCAATCACATGCTGGATCTGATGAACAGGAAATATACACGGGAGGATTACCTGAACCGAATCCAAAACATCAGGCAGATATTACCCGGCTGTTCCATCTCCACCGACATCATTGCCGGTTTTTGTGATGAAACCGAAGAGGATCATCTGGAAACCCTCGCACTGATGGAAACCGTAGGGTATGATGCCGCCTTTATGTTCAAATACTCGGAACGGCCTCAAACCCTTGCGGCAGATACCCTGAAAGATAATGTTCCCGAAGAGACCAAAGAACGGCGACTCAGGGAGATCATCGCCCTGCAGCAAAAACTCTCCCTGGCCAATAATCAGCAGGAAGTCGGAAAGATCGTGGAGGTTTTAATCGAAGGCAAATCAAAAAGATCTGACAGTCAATATTTTGGAAGAACTTCACAAAACAAGGTGGTTGTTTTTACCAAGGCAGATTCATGGCCGGGTGATTATATTCCTGTGAAAATTACCCGAACAACCTCTGCTACCCTTTTGGGTGAATTTGCAAATCCTGATATGCAATAAGAATTTCAGGTGTCGGATGAATATGAGATTTGAAAAAAAGAAGTACTTTTGCAGGCTCAATTATAGCACTATATGAAATTGCCATAAGGATTACCTTCATGCAAACCGTGAATGATAATTTATAGTTATTCGATATTGACGAAAAAATAAATATTAACACATGAAACAATCCATTAGGCGGGCGGCAAACCTTGCAACCATTTTTATTATATTTTCTGTTCTTTTTTCTTCATGCATTTCCCAGAAAAAAATAAAGTATCTCCAGAAGCAGCAGGAACAGGATACAACATCATTTCACGCCAACAAGCGGAATACTGATTACAAGTTACAGTCAAAGGACAATCTCTATATCCGCGTATTTGCGCTGGATGAAAAGGCCTACAATTTTTTCAACAAACAATCAGGATCTACCGCATTAAACGATTACGCAACGGATGCCACCATCTATCTGAACAGCTATGTGGTCAATAGTGAAGGCAACATTGATTTTCCCATTATTGGTAAAGTATATGTAAGGGATTTAACCGTTGAGCAGATCAAGACCATCCTGCAGCAGCTGATCAGTGAATATCTGAAGGAGATCACGGTTGTTGTTAAAATAGTGAATTTTAAAATTACCATTCTGGGCGAGGTCAACA
>CAIYQH010000473.1 GCA_903928285.1 uncultured Bacteroidales bacterium | reverse complement strand
GTAGAAAAATGATCATCTGCAATTGAATCGCCAAAAGGCAGGTGGTAAACCCAGCCATGAAGCGGAACCGTATCCCCGGTCTCAATCGGAATGCCATTTATCATGAAAGCTGAGCCGAAACCAGTGCCGAGGGTTATGGCCATCACGCGTTCGTGATTTCCTGCCTCACCGAGCCAGGCTTCCCCGATGGCAAAACAGGTGGCATCATTGAGAAACCGGACAGAAATGTTTTCAGGAAGACCCGGGCAAGTCTTCATTTTTTGCCGGATATCGATTCCATAGAGTGAATCAAATTTCTGGACACCCATAAACTTCGCGATCCCTCTGTCGTAATCGAACGGGCCGGGCATGGCAAATCCGATTCCTGTAATCGGATGTTCTTTTGATTTTGAGCAGGTTTCAGCCAGGCATAATTTCCATGCAGAGAGAATTTCTTCGTCCGAACCATTGCTGTTTACCAGATATCTTGAATATGTCGCAGGAAGAATTGCCGCACCGTCAAGGTCTACAGCTATTGTACTGATGTGGCTGCCACCGATATCAGCACCAATGGATATTTTTTTCATTTTGTCCACTCAACAAATATACAACTTCACCCCGCTTCCAATTGCCTTTACCCGGGAAAATGTCCCCTTTCTGTCCCAAAACAAAATAAAAAACCCTGATTATATTTGATAATCAGGGTTTTTTATTTCAGTTTTGTTGACCCACCAGGATTCGAACCTGGGCCGAGAGAACCAAAATCTCTTGTGCTGCCGTTACACCATGGGTCAGAAGAATATCGAATATTGAACATCGGATTATGAATGGAGATAACAAAGCAATGCACCATTCCTGCTCCAACACCCGGATTTGAGGGTGCAAAGGTAGAAATTTTTTCTTTTTACTTCAGGCGCGGCGTAAAAAAATATAGTAATCAGGGGTTGAGGGTATTTTTGTACTTTTGCGATCGAATATTTTCCAGAAAATCATTGTGACATGAAGAATTTTCAGAAACTGAACAACATTTTCGGATGGGCCACCTTTATCCTTGCATCGGTGGTCTATCTGCTTACCATCGAGCCTACGGCCAGTTGGTGGGACTGCGGCGAGTACATTGCCACAGCCTTCAAGCTGCAGGTGGGCCATCCTCCCGGAGCCCCGCTGTTCCAGATGATCGGCAGGTTTTTCTCCCTCTTTGCCTTCGGGGATGTGTCGCACGCGGCCAGGATGGTCAACGTGATGTCGGGCCTGTCGAGCGGGTTTACCATTCTGTTCCTTTTCTGGAGTATCGTCCTGTTTGCCAGGAAACTGGTTCCCGACGAAGAGCATATGACCACCGGCGAGATGTTCACCGTATTCGGCGCTGCCTTTATCGGTTCCATGGCCTATACCTTCAGCGATACCTTCTGGTTCTCGGCTGTGGAGGGTGAAGTTTACGCCATGTCATCCTTTTTTACAGCCATCTCCTTCTGGGCTATCCTCAAATGGGAGACCGTGGCCGACGAAAAGCACTCCTACCGCTGGCTGGTTCTCATTGCCTTTCTGATCGGCCTGGCCATCGGCGTTCACCTGCTGAACCTGCTGGTCATCCCTGCCACCTGCATGGTCTATTATTACAAGAAATTTGATACTTCCAAGGTTGGCATGCTGCTGACCTTTATCATCTCCATCCTGGTGCTGGCCTTTGTCATGTTCGTCATCATCCCCTGGACGGTAGAATTATCGGGTAAATTTGAGCTGCTGTTTGTCAACGGCTTTGGATTACCTTTCAATTCGGGAACGATGTTCTATTTTGCCCTCATCGTGTTACTGCTGGTATGGGGTCTCTATTTTACCCGGAAAAAGGGGAAAACGGTTCTGAATACCATTATCCTTGCCTTTACCTTTATCCTGATTGGTTATTCCTCCTTCCTGATGCTGGTGATCCGTGCCAATGCCGACACGCCGATCAATGAAAACGCCCCCAAGGATGCCATCAGCCTGCTATCCTACCTGAACCGTGAGCAATACGGCGATTTCCCGATTGCCTATGGCCAGTATTACAGCGCCCCCATCGTCGATTATGCCGACGGGAACCCTGTTTACCAGAAGGATATTGCTTCCAAAAAATACATCGTTATTGATAACCGCAAAGGCACTGTACCCGTTTGGGATCCCAGGTTTACCACCATCTTCCCGCGTATGTGGAGCAGCCAGCGCAAAGGTTCTGCCGAATTTTATAAAAAATGGGGCGGCGACGGGGTCCCCATCGAGGTCACCGGCCGTGATGAAAAGCCCGAAACCCGCTTCCGTCCTACTTTTGGAGAGAACCTGAAATATTTTTTCAGCTACCAGATCGGCCACATGTACATCCGTTACTTTATGTGGAACTTCGCCGGCCGGCAGAATGATGTACAGGGCTATGGCGGGATCGAAGAGGGGAACTGGATCAGCGGGATCCCCTTCCTCGACAAGATGAGGCTGGGCCACGATCAGACCAACCTTCCCGACAGTAAAAAGAACCGCGGAACCAACAAATATTACCTTTTCCCCCTGATCCTCGGACTTATCGGGTTTTTCTTCCATGTTGGCAAGGATTACAAGGGGACGATGATCATCGGGCTGTTATTTATGATGACGGGGCTGGCCATCCTGGTCTACCTCAACCAGCAACCTTACGAGCCACGTGAGCGTGATTATGCCTATGCCGCATCGTTCTATGCCTTTGCGATATGGATCGGCCTCGGGATCATTCCCCTGGTCAACTGGTTGCGAAAGAAAATGAATGAAAACCTGGCCGTTGTCATCGTATTTTTCCTTTGCCTGGTATTGGTACCCGGTATCATGGCCAAGGAAAACTGGGACGATCATGACCGTTCGGGCAAGTACTCCTGCCGCGATTTTGCAGCCGATTACCTGAAGTCGTGCGAACCCCAGGGAATCCTGTTTACCAACGGCGACAACGATACCTTCCCCTTATGGTACGACCAGGAGGTTGAAGGGATCGGTACCGATATCCGTGTGGTGAACCTGATGCTTGCTTCAGGTCCGTGGTATATCAACCAGCTTTATCAAAAAGCTTACAACTCGAACCCGATACCCCTTACCCTGAGCAAGGAACAATACCGGCAGGGTACCAACGATATTGTGCCCTTCTATGACATCGGGCTGAAGGGTTATGTCGAGCTGAAGGATATGATGGATTTTATCAGGAGCGATGATCCGCAAACCTTTATCCCGCTGCAGAACGGCGAGAAGATGAAATTCTTCCCATCCCGGAAGGTTAAGATCACCGTTGATTCGGCCGCCTGCGTGAAATATGGCATTGTGCCCAAACACCTGCGCGGGAAGATGGTCGACTCCATCTGCTGGACCATCCGCTCGAACCAGCTGTACAAGAATGACCTGATGCTGCTCGATCTGCTGGCCTCCAACAAATGGGAACGTCCGCTGTACTTTGCGGCTCCCTCCAGTGTAAGCCATTGCGTGGCGATCGACTCCTTCTGCCATGTTACAGGCTGGGTTTATAAGTTCATGCCGGTCAAGGCCGATAAGGATGACTATATCAGCGGGATGGGTGGGGTTGATGCGATCTCCTCCTACGATATCCTGAAAAACAAATGTGCCTGGGGCAACCTGAGCGATCCTCACACCTATGTAGATCCTGAAAGTCTTAACAATTCGGTCAGGCCAAAGACCAATATCATGCGCGTGGCGCAGGGGCTGATGGAGATGGGTAAGAACAAGGAGGCTGTCGAAATCCTCGATATCTTTATCAAAAACTTCCCCGATTCAAAGATATGCTATGACATGTATATGTTACCCTATGCCGAAATCTATTACAAGGCAGGGGCGCCTGAAAAGGCTAACAAACTCATAGAAAGGCTGGGGATCATTTACAGTGAGAACCTTGATTATTACTATTCCTACAGCCCTCAAAACAGGCAGTATTTCGAACAGGATATTCAAACCTCGCTGGGTGTGCTGAGACGTTTGTCAATGGTGGCTTCTGATAATAAACAAACCCAGCTGGCCGGCAGGATGGATGCACTGTTCAATCTGAAGTTAAAAACAGCTCAATAGGAAGAACCAAACGGTATGCTTGAATCCATCATCTGGAATCCCAGTCCTGAAATTTTCAACATCGGAGGCTTTGCCATCCGCTGGTACGGACTTTTCTTTGCGCTTTCTTTCATGTTCGGTTACATCATCATGCAGAGGATTTTCACAAAGGAAGGTGTACCTCTTCCCCTGCTGGATGAACTGACAACCTATATGATTGTCGGGACAGTGGTGGGAGCAAGGCTCGGACATGTATTTTTCTATGAACCCGAATGGTACCTGTCGCATCCCATCAAGATCCTCGAGGTTTGGGAAGGGGGGCTGGCAAGTCACGGGGCGGCCATCGCCATTCCCCTTTCAGTGCTGATCTTCGGCCGGGTGCGCAAGAAACCTTTCCTTTGGATCATGGACCGGGTGGTTATCACCGTTGCCCTGGCTGGGTTTATGATCCGCATGGGCAACCTGATGAATTCTGAAATCTACGGGAATCCTACCACACTGCCCTGGGGATTTAACTTTCTGCGTTCTTCGACTCCCACCGATGGCCTGGTTCCCCGGCATCCCACCCAGATCTATGAAGGGCTGTCGTACCTAGCGATCTTTTTCTTCCTGTGGTGGTATTATTACAAAAAGCAGGGAAAACCATCCCAGGGTATGATATTCGGAATCTTTATGGTGCTGGTATTCGGCATTCGTTTCCTGATTGAGTTCATCAAGGAACCTCAGGTTGGATTTGAACGCGGCATGATCCTGAACATGGGGCAGATGCTCTCGATTCCGCTGATTGTGGCAGGCGCTGTCCTTGTTTTCAGGGCCTGGAAGAGGGTCCCTGAGGCATAGCCGACGTTTCTTCTATCCTTTTGATGAGGTCGGCGTAGTCG
>CAIYQH010000472.1 GCA_903928285.1 uncultured Bacteroidales bacterium | reverse complement strand
TTGATTCTATAATAATGATCCTGATAACAACCAGGTTTTCAGGCAACTGCAATGTAAAGGAATGGTACCCGGACGGGTCTTCCTGTATGCCGGAGAGTGGTTGAAAAAAACGATATCTTTGCAATCCGGCCGGTTTTGGGGCCTTTTGCCTGATATGGAACAACGTAATTTCGAACCATTGCTGATCCTGGGTACTGCCGGGATCTTTCTTTTTCTGCTTACGGCCTTTTACCTGGACAGTTTTCCAACGGGGCAGGGAGCAAAGCTTTCTGTGATTTCACGGCCTGACACAATCCAGGTTCAACCTGTAAAAACTGATGATAACCCGGGGAATCTCCACTCCTTGCTGAGAGACCGCGACACCATCGGGAACCTGTTAACCGGGATGGAGTTGTTTTACCAGGCACTACAACGGGTTGAAACAGATCATACCCTACTCCATATCGCCTATTTTGGCGATTCGATGATTGAAGGCGACCTGGTTACGCAATCGTTGCGTAGGGCGATGCAAAAAAGATTTGGCGGGAACGGGATCGGTTTTGTTCCGGTCACCACGCCAAATCCCGGGTTCCGGATGACGGTCAGGCAGAGTTTCAACGAGAGCTGGAACATCTTTTCATTCATCCATCATGGAAAACCGGGTGAAGAACCACCAGGAATTTCCGGTTATGTATATATATCCGACAAGGGCGCGGAAACAAAATATGAATCCGGAGCAGGTTATGGCCGGTTTCATCGGGCAGAGATCCTTTTCGGGGGTAAAAATGTGATCGACCTGGAGGTGACCGAAGATACGGCAACCCGGTATTTGTCGCTGATTCCCGACCCTGCAAGCGCTGTTTCCTGCCTGACGGTATTTCACGATTCTGCCTTTTCTGCCTTTGAGATGCTGGTAAAAAGCCAGAAACCGGGGGTGATCTATGGGGTGAATTTTGAGAATGGCCCGGGGGTCTATGTCGATAATTACGCATTTCGCGGAAATTCAGGACTGCCGCTGAATTCGGTGCCTGCCGGGGTCTTTTCCGGGTTCAACAGGATCCTGAAGAACAAGCTGCTGGTGCTCCATTACGGGCTTAATGTATTTACTCCCGGCGTAGAGGATTACCACTGGTATGAGCAGGCGATGACCAATGTCTTACAACATGTTAAGGAGTCGTCGCCAGGCATTTCCATCCTTATGATCAGCATGCCTGACAGGAGCGCCCTGATCTCAGGAGAATACCAGACACCTGCCGGTCTGCCTGAATTCATCCGGATGCAGCAAAGAATCGCAGCAGCGGAGCATATAGCCTTTTTCAACCTGTACCAGGCCATGGGGGGCGCCGGCAGCATGAAAAGATGGGTGGAAGGGGAGCCGAAACTTGCCGGTGATGATTACACCCATCCCAATGGGGCGGGTGCCGCCAAAATCGCATCCATGGTTCATGATTTCCTGATGAAGGGATATGAACGATACCATGGCCACCCCGATTCCACTTTTTCCCTCAATCATCCCAACCTGAATCATGAGTAACTTCCGATATCCCGTAATTTTATGGCTGCTGTTCGCTTCCTTCCGCATTGCCGGACAGGATACCGCGATCATCCAGGAACATATCCCTCCCTATGATTCACTGAAACTGTTATATCCCTTTCTGGATTTGAAGGAAAATCAGATCCGGGGAGACACAGGTTCACTGTTGCCGTTTTTCAGAAAACTCGACAGGATCGGGAAGGGCAGCAGCGAGCAGGCAATCGTTGTTCACATCGGCGATTCGCATGTACAACCAGGCGTTTTCAGCCAGCCTCTCAGGGAATGGCTGCAGGGCGCTTTTGGCAATGCAGGGCGCGGAATGATGTTTCCCTACCGTCTGGCCAAATCAAACGGTCCGGCCGGGTATGTAACCCATTGCGACACACCGTGGGTCTATTGCAGGAATGCCACGATGAAGCGACCACTCCCAACCGGCATCGCAGGCTTCTCCCTTTGGTCAGCCAAACCTTCCGCCAGTTTTACCGTGGAATTCACCACCCCTTTGCCCCCGTGTGATACCGCAAGACTCGTCATCTTCCATGCAAACAGGGACAGTTGTTATGCCTTTTCGGTGTGCAACGAACTTACCGGCCATATCTATCCGGTGATTGATTCTTCATCGGCAGGGCAAACCACCCTGCTGATCGACGACCAGCCGGAAAAGATCAGGATCAGGGCAATACCGGCAAAGGAATCGCAGAAGTCAGCCACCTTTTACGGGATGAGCCTTGAATCGTTTAAACCGGGTGTTATCATGCATACTATCGGCGTGAACGGAGCCATGTTCAGCAGTTACCTGGAATCGGAACATTTTGTCGAGCAATTAGCCAGGTTGCATCCCGACCTGATGATCTTCTCGCTTGGCACCAATGAGGCTTTTGGTACAAAAGGTTACTCTTCCGCAACTTTCCGTGGCAGCATTGATTCATTGTTCAGGCAGATACGGTTATCGGGAAACCTCGCCCCTGCCCTGCTCACCACACCCCCTGCAATCTATAAAGGTACCCGGAAAAAAAGGCATACTACCTATAAACCCAACCCTGTCGCCGGAGAGGTCAGCGAATTGCTGTGCAGGTATGCTTTTACACACGGGATGACCGTTTGGGACTGGTACACGATTATGGGAGGCAAAGAATCGATGGCTAAATGGAAGTCAAAACACCTTACCGACCGCCGGTATATCCATTTTTCGGGCAAGGGTTATAGCATCCAGGGAACCCTGTTGCGCGAGGCTCTGCAAGGAAGTTATGATCACACCATTAACGGTAATCACAGGTAACCGGGCAGAGGAGATAAACGATGACACATTTCAAAGAGGGAATCACCGGTTTTTCTGAATGGATAACAACATCAATGCTGTACGCCCCCGGTCACCCGCTATTCTTTACCGGGGGATTTTTCTTAGCCTTTTTCTCTCTTTTTTTCATGGTTTACCTTCTCTTTGGGAAGTCACTACGGAACCGTACGCTTGTCATCCTTGTTTTTTCCCTGTGGTTTTATTACAGGTGCTCCGGATGGTTTATCGGAATTATTGTTACCGCCGGAATGATGAATTATTTTGTTGCAAATATCATGGGAAGGATGGAAAACAGCCGCTGGCGAACGCTGGTGTTTAATACCGGACTGTTCCTTAACCTGTTGCTGCTGGCCAGTTTCAAATACAGCCCTGCTTTCAGGGTTATTGCCGGCACGTTTGGATCAGGGCACCTGACCTTAGGCGCGCTGGCCTTCCCTGCCGGGATTTCGTTTTTCACCTTTGCAAACCTGAGTTATATCATTGATGTGAGGAAAAGGACGCTGATTCCGGAACGTTCATTTTACCGGTACCTTACCTATATAACTTTTTTCCCGATCGTCCAGATGGGGCCGATAGAACGGGCGAAGAGCTTCCTTCCCCAGTTAAATAAACCTCTCCGGCTCTCTGCGGAAGATGTTTCCGAAGGATTCTACCTGATCCTTTCGGGGGCCTTTAAAAAAATGGTGATAGGCGATTACATCAATCTCCATCTTGTTTCCCAGGTATTCAGCACACCGGAGCGATACACCGGGATGGAAAACCTGGCTGCCATGGCCGGGTATTCTCTGGTGATCTATTGCGATTTCAGCGGTTATACCGACATCGCCCGTGGAATTGCCCGCTGGATGGGCTTTAACATCCAGCTGAACTTTAACTTTCCTTACAGGTCGGAAGATATCGGTGAATTCTGGCGACGATGGCATATATCGCTATCCAACTGGCTGAGGGACTATATTTTCATGCCGCTGGCCTTCCGGTTATCCCGGTTCTTTAAACAGGAATATATCTTCTCACTCAGTTTCCTCCGGGCCGACATCGTGATCTTCAGCATGTCGGCACTGGTAACCTTTACCATTTGCGGGTTATGGCATGGTATCGGCACAAATTTCCTGATATGGGGGTTGTTACATGGAACAGCGCTTGCCCTCCACCGCATATGGAACTATTCCACCCGTGGATTCAGGAAAGGGAGGGGAGCGATGTTTAAGAAGGTTCACAGGATAACCGGTATCTTCATTACCTTCTCATTTGTTTCCATTGCCTGGGTGTTTTTCAGGATGCGCACCCCTGCAGAAAGCCTGATGGTATTGCACCAGATTGCAGGTAATTTTTATCTCCGTGGTCTCCCGGGATTTATTTCAGCCTATTACCCGGTACTGTTGATGATGGGCACCGGGTACGCACTGCATTTCCTGCCTGACCGGTTTCATACTAATCTGCGCTCAGGTCTTATTCCCCTGTGCTGGCAATGGAAAGCGCTGATTGCCATCGGCATGATAATCCTCATTGTTTACTTTAACACCCTGGGCTCGGCCATGCCGATTTATATCCAGTTTTAAGGTTACAGGCTTCCACTGTAGGTAGCTTAAGGCTTATAGATGACCCCAAAATTCTTCCTCCCGTCGATCTCGATACGGACTGGTTTTTCAAACCTGACATGCCGGATATATTCATCTTCGTAGCAGGCGGGCTGGCTTTCAAGAAATTCAAGATTATAGAACCCATCATGAATAAAGGGATTGATGGTAAAATAGCCTACCCTGAAGGAGGTCAGGTTCTGGAAAAAGTGGGTCCCCTGGCTTGGGTCGATACGATAGTTGTCGAGACCAGACTCAACGATCAGGCGGGCGGCGCTGATCTGCGGCCATTTCACCGGGATGCCGAGCCATGGATCACTTGAACCCCATCTGCCTGGCCCAACAAGGATATAGTTTCTTTTTTCAAGCAGGAATTTCTCGTTAAGCCTGTCAAGCCGGTTCACCATCTCCATGCTTTTAGAAGCGTCGAATAGGTCGGGCTTCACATAGACAAAGTCATAAATTCCCTTGATGATCCCGTTTCCCAGGGCGCTGTTTGAGATCATCAGCATTTCTTCATTTTTAATACTCCCGGAGTCGAGGTTGATCGTTTCATCGTGGCGCGCAATTGGCCGGATCTGCAGCAGGCTGAACACCCTGGGTTCACCTTTTGGCATATCGAGGTTCACGGCAAATTCAATTTCCACAGGTTTGTTCATTTCGCGCTGGCCGATTTCGAGCACCATTTGCAGTATTTCAGCCAGGGGAAAGGTACCATGGTTGAGCAGCGGGGAAAAGGTAACGATCCGCTTTCCATCACCCAGCATGCCATCATTGAGCTGATGACTTTCATAATCAAAGGTAGATGCCACCAACTTCAGGGCATGGTCGCTTTCGGCATCCCTGATGCGTAATTTCAGCAGGTTTACGGTATCGTTGGTATCGGGAGAAAAGCTCTCCGGGCGCAGGTCAAGGGCAAAAAAGTATTTCTGGGTTTCGCTCAGGGCAAGTTCCGGCGTGGAAAGCTGGAGTATCTTTTTGGGATATTTCGGCGAAAACCGGATACCGTTACCCCCATCCACAATATATTTACCAAGGCCAAAGGCGATGTTGGCAATGCCGTCTTCGGGTTTTTCAGGCGCGATCGGGTAAAAATTGATAGACCGGGCGACACCCGAGATGGCTGGATAAAACCTGTTGGCATACTGCCTGCCAGTCACCTCCTGCAACACGATGCCCATCTTCTCTTCATCAATCATGTTGAGGGTGGCCGACATATACGATTTACTGTCCTTGAAGTAGGCGGAAGCATACACACTTTTAATGGCTTCGCTCAGTTTGTCGATCATCACCCGTTCATTAAATTTAATGTTAGGGATCATGTAGGTAGAATAGATGCCTGCAAATGGCTGGTAATGGGAATCTTCCAGCAGGCTCGACGACCTGATGGCGATCGGGTTGTTAATACAGGAGATAAAACGATAGAGATCTTCATGAATCCTGAAAGGCAGCCGTGATTTGACAAACCGGGTAAGGATCTCCTTATCGCTGCGGTCGGACAGGGCAAATTCGAAGAGGTTGTTCTCCTCCATAAATTCGTCAAAAATGTCGGTACCCAGCACAACCGTTCGCGGAATGGTAATTGTTACATCCTCATAATGGTCGGCAAGCCGGTTCCGTTTGATGAGTGAATCAAGAAAAGCCAGCCCGCGGGCTTTTCCTCCGATAGATCCTTCGCCGATCCGGGCAAACTGGAGATATTCATCATAGCGGTCGCGGTCGAAATCGGCAATCACCCCCTTGGCTTTGTTGATGCGGAAGGCAGTGATGGCATCGAAGAGGTAGCGTTTTGCCTCATCCATATCATTGGCAAAGGCGTTAACCGACACTTCACGGAACATCTCGGCAATGGGGAAGAGCGCCCGTGCATTAAGCCATTTGGAGAAGTGATTCCGTTGCATATGGTATAGCAGAGAATCATCCGGAATTTCGAAAATTTTATCCTGCAGCGATTTCAGGTCAACAGCGCGGGTAATCTCCCTGCCATTGTTAGGGTCGATAAAGATAAAATCGCCGAAGGAAAAATATTCGGTGATAAAATTTCGTAATTCAATGGAAAGGGTTTTTGAGTTCTTGTTCAGGAACCCAACCTTCATTTCATGCGCCAGTGACTCATATTCAACGTCTGTTGACTGAAACAGTACCGGCATATATTCATCCTCGGCCCGGACCTTACCGACAAATTTAATTCCAGCAGTTTTATCGGTTTCCCCTGCGCGCATAAAGGAGATATCTGTAATTATGCCAAGGAGGTTGTTTTTATACTTTTCCCACATACTTACCGCCTCCTCATAATTTGTGGCCAGCAGGATCTTCGTGCGCCCGCGCATGCGGAGCATTTTATTGTGTTCGTTCAGCCCTTCGGCCATGAAGGTTTTCGACTGCTTCAGAAGGATTTTGTATATATTGGGCAGATAGGAGGAATAAAACCGGATGGAATCTTCAACGAGCAGGATGGCCTGAACCCCCTCCTTCACATCCTGGTCGATATTCATCTTGTCTTCAATCAGTTTGATGATAGCCAGCAGGATACCGGCATTACCAAGCCAGCTGAACACATAGTCGATGGCGCTCAGATCCTTTTCGGCCAGTTTCAGGTTTACCTCACGCGAAAAGGGGGTAAGCACCACGATGGGGATTTTCGGGAAC
>CAIYQH010000471.1 GCA_903928285.1 uncultured Bacteroidales bacterium | reverse complement strand
TGTCACCTTGTCACCTTGTTACCTTGTCACCTTATCACCATTTAATAAACCATCATGACAGCTAAACCAACCTTCACCCTCGGCGTCGACGTAGGAAGCAGCATCATCAAGGCGGTGCTGATGTCCTATTCGGACACCCCGGTCATCCTTGATAAGGAGTCGGAAAAGATCCGGAAAAGGAACCCCGAGATGGTCGCCGACCAGCTGATCGATCACCTGCTTGAGAAAAACAACCTCACTTACCAGGATATCACCTACCTGGCATCGACCGGCGAAGGAGAGATGCTGCAGCGCAAGCGCGGCCACTTCTACAGCATGACCACCCACGCCCGGGGCGGCGTATTCCTGAACCCCGGCGCCCTCACCGTGGTCGACATGGGCGCCCTGTATGTAAGAGCCATCAGGATCAATGAAGAAGGCAGGGTGCTTGATTACAAGATGACGGGTCAGTGTGCTTCCGGCTCGGGCCAGTTTATCGAGAACATTTCGCGTTACCTGGGACTTTCAATCGAAGATGTCGGGGAGACCTCCCTGAAATCGTTCACCCCGGAAACCCCGTCGGGTATCTGTTCCGTACTCGCAGAAACCGATGTGATCAACATGGTTTCACGTGGAATTTCCACCCCGGATATCATCAAGGGGATCCACCTCTCGATCGCCAATAAGATCGTGAAACTGCTCTCCTCGCTCAAGGCGACTTCGCCGGTTGCCCTCACGGGAGGGATGGCCATGAACATCGGGATGATCCAGGCGGTGGAGGAGTTGGTGGCCGAGAGCAAGCTCAACCTGGAGATCAGGGCCAACGGAGATTCGATCTATGCCGGGGCCATCGGGGCGGCGATATGGGGAGGATTCAGGGATGTAAAACTTTCAACTGTAAAAAATTAACCTCACCCCCTGCACCCCCTCCCCTCAAGGGGAGGGGGACGGGGTACCAAAGTGATAAGAAATGAGCAATAGTCTCGACGCGTTATTCAAACCCAGGTCGGTTGCCCTGATCGGCGCTTCCCAGAAAGAGTTGTCGATCGGGAATGTGATCATTAAAAACCTGCTGCACTACCGGTTCAATGGCCCGGTATACCCCATCAACCCGAAAGTTGAGGAGATCCGCGGACTGAAGTCCTATCCCTCCATCCTGGAGGTGCCCGGAGAGGTGGACCTTGCGCACATCGTGATCCCGCCGCCCCTGGTACCCGAAGAGGTGGAAAACTGCGGAAAAAAGGGGGTGAAGGCCATCATCATCAACACGGCCGGTTTCAAGGAGATGGGCGACGAAGGCCAGGCGCTCGAGGATGACTTCCTCGCCCGGGCGCGGAAATACGGTATCCGCGTCGTGGGCCCCAACTGCCAGGGAATCATTAACTCCGACCCGGCAATCAACGCTTACTGCAACTTCACCTTCACCTATCCTGAACCCGGACATATTTCGGTGGTCGCCCAGAGCGGCGGCGTGGGTGCCGTGATCATGCAGGCATTTTACGACATGGGTATCGGCCAGCGCATGTATGCCTCCAACGGTAACGGGTCGGATGTTTCCATTACCGAATTCATCAGCTATTACGGTGACGACGACGAGACCAGGGCCATCGTGCTGTATGCCGAAAGCCTTGAAAACCCGCAGGATTTTATAGTCGCAGCGAGGAAAGTCACCGCCCGGAAACCCATCCTGGCCATCACGGCCGGCCGCACCGAGAAGGGCGCCGAAGCCTCGCGATCGCATATCGGGGGTATAGCCGGCAGCATCTCCATGGACCTCATATACCAGAAGGCCGGCATCCTCACCTTCACCAGCCAGGAAGATCTCTGTCATGCCGCGGTGGCCCTCTCCACCCAGCCGATCCCCAAAGGCAACCGGGTGGGTATCATTACCAACACCGGCGGTCCTTCGGTGATCGCAATTGATGAATTGGATAGTTGCGGGCTGGTGATCCCGCCCCTTTCAAAAAAAGCAAAAAAAATCCTGAAAACCACCATGCTTGCTTCGGCATCGGTCAGGAACCCGCTGGATGTGGTTGCCACGGCCGGCCCTGCCCACTTTAAAAGCGCGCTCGAAGTGATGATGAAAGAACCGCAGTTCGACAGCATCTATATCAACTTTGTTACCCCGCCCTTTGTCGACTGCGAAAATGTGGCACGCGAAATTGCGGCGGCGGCAAAAGCCGGCAACAAGCCGATTGTGTGCAATTACATGACGGATAAACAAAAATGGGGTGCCACTTCTAAGATACTGAAGGATGGAGAAGTCCCCTGTTTCGATTTCGCGGAAACCGCAGCCCGGGCACTTCATTCCCTGGTAAGGTACAACAACATCAGAACGGCAAAAAGGGGAAGCGTTAAAAAGTTCACCGGTGTAAGCCGCAATGCAGCCGGTAAAATCCTCCGCAATGCACGGGAAGAGGGAAGAGACGTGCTAACAGCATCAGAAGTTTACACCATCCTGGAGATTTACGGTATCCCGGTTGCCCCGTGGAAAATTGCCGGAGATGCGAACGGCGCTGTTGACGCGGCAAACGCGATCGGCTATCCCGTGGTGATCAAGGCGGATGCAGAGGCAATCATCCACAAAAGCGACGTGGGTGGTGTGGCCGTGAATATTAAAGATGCCACGGA
>CAIYQH010000470.1 GCA_903928285.1 uncultured Bacteroidales bacterium | reverse complement strand
TATGAAAGGAAGAGCAAAGAGGGGCAGGCTGTCGTAACGTCAGGCAGCCCGTGGGCGGAAACCCGGGTGACAGTCACCTTTAAGGTGACTGTCACCTGCCTTGTTAGCCTGCCAGCGACGAGGCCACAGGCGGGCGGGCTGGGAGAACCAACCTGTGAGACCGAGCTATCTATCGCTTCGGCGGCAATCTCCCGGCCGGCGGGGTAGATTGCCATTCACTTGTCATTGCGACATCGTCCAGAGTCACTTACTGGAATGACAGGGAATGAGTTGTTTTGCCCAACCGTTACCTGGCCAATACAGAATGTGGCGAATTGAAAAACAATCGGTGTGAAACGTGGCGGCGCTTCTGACCTGTTGGAAAATAGCAATGCCGGGCAGGCAGGCTGGTCACCTGCCTGGTTAGCGAGACTCGTTTTGGAAAGGCTTGATCCGATTTTGAAAAATGGATAAAACGCAACCAAAATTACTCGTAAAATTTATTGTAAATAGATGCCAAAAATGGTAAACTATATAAAATATTTCCAAAATCTTGCGCAGGTGCGGGTAAATGGAGGCGTTTTTATTTTGCATAGATTGCGAAAAAAAGCCCTTGCCAGAAGCACCAAGTGCCGGGACCGTGATCGAGCAAACACCTTTTCGATCTAAAGGAGGCCAGCCTATATAAAATTTGGCGCGTAATCGCTCAGCCGTGCTGAGCAAAGAACAATTTATCCTTATTATTTATTCATACCGATTGACTTATAGGAAATACGATGCGAAAAAAAATTATTGTTATTTTAACCGTCCTGGCCTTGCTGTTCGCAATGCAGCTATCCGGTAACGCGCAGGCCAAAGTTGGCACTTCCAATATTAATATCCGCAACCACACGGGGGGCAAAGTAACCCTGGTCTTGAAAAGTGCTGACGGAAACACGACGCTGACACTGCCGGATGGCGTTTATAATCTCAGCTTCCCTTCCGTTGTGTACAATTATTATGCTGTCACACCCTGCGGCAACCAGGGCGGAGTATTCAACCTGACCAGCTCCAAGCAGATGTATTTCTTCTGCGGGAATGGGCCCGATATCTTCCTGCAAAACGCTCCCAAGTCTACGCCGGTCACCGTAGACCCTTGCGCACCCATCCTCAGCGGCTATTCTCCATCATCCCAAGGGCACGCTTTACGCAAGAATGTAGAAGGCACTGCTATTCCTACTACTTGTAGCAAATGAACTAATGAATATTGAACCGGCCTGGCTAAGATTTTCCAGGCGCGCGAATGCAGGCCGTAATCAGAATGAAATGACTTATAAAGAAACATCCGCCTCCACGCAGGCGGGTGTTTCTAATTTCAGCGGCAAATCCGGATGGATTATTCGACCGTTGTAAATTGCTGCTATTATTTTCAAAAGTATGGCCATGCTCCTGCTGGCCCGCAAGTCATCCCTGCCAACCTTAACAAATGTAGTTTGTTAAGGTTGGCAGGGATGACTTGATTTAGAAATAATGTTCTAATATAGGATATAAAAAACATCATCTAAAGGAGGTGGTTATTTCATTTAGTCCTGTTTGAGCAGCAGCGCATTTTCAAATTCGTTTGTGAAAGGAGTGGGTATGGATAATCAGAAAGAGCTGGCTGAAGTGTTTGATGAGTGGGAAAAGACACTGGCACCCGATCAAAAGGAGTGGTGC
>CAIYQH010000469.1 GCA_903928285.1 uncultured Bacteroidales bacterium | reverse complement strand
CTCGTTTCGTTTCAAATGAAATATCTTGTTTGCAGCCCACCATCTTGATTACAGCAAGCTTCACTTATATTAACCGAAAATTTCTTTTCGGTCGTTTAGTGTGCGTCTGGGCGCACTCAATCTTTTACACACCTTACGCTGAAGGCATTTCCCCTGCTCCCGGGATATTTGGAGATGCTTGGGTTTACCGAGTTTACCCCGCGCGCCACGCCGTGATCGGCGCCGCTTGCCGTGGAGGTCCAGAACAGTGCCCCGGTTAAGGTTCCCGTGGTAAAACCCCAGGTGTTGTCGAGGTAATAAAATCCTTTCATCAGCGAATGGAAACCGGGATTGAGAATGGGGTCCTTGATAAAGCTGCCGGCAAAGCCATCGACAGGAGGGTTCACGCTGCTGACCAGCGCGTTGATCATGGTCTGCCATTCGGTTTCGGACGGGATATGCCATTCGGGCGGGCACAACCCCTGTCCGGCCGAGGTGGAGGCGTAGGCCATGAGTTCATCCCACTGATAGAGTCCGCCGTAGGCTGAACAAGTTGCATCGGAGGGGAGACAGTATTTTTCGCTGATGCAGTTGTCGGTTTGCGGCAGGTTTGCGCTGAGGATGGTACCATAGGAGAGGTTCTCCTTCATCCAGCATTTTCCCCCGATCATGGAGGTCATGTATTGTTTGCCATCCCTGACATCGGTTAGCGTTCCATTGCAGATAAAGGAGCTGTTCACTACGGTGATGGTGACCGGTGTGGTGGCCACGGTGCAGCCAAAGGTGTTGGTATAGGTATAGGTGATGGGATAGTTCCCGGCGCTTGCGCCGAAGGGATCAAACTCATACAGGCCTGATCCGGCATTGTAACTGACCCTGTTGCCGGAATAGACCCCCTGTCCGGTAAGCCAGGGCGATCCGCCGCGGAGGGTGAACTTCTTGCCGTTGGGGGTGGTCTTCAGGTCAAAACAGGCGGTAAAGGCGGGCGCCGGCGATGGATGTACCACCACCGGATAGATCGAACTGGTGGCGCAACCTGTGGCGGTTTTGGTCGCTGTAACAGCCAGGGTGTAATTCCCGCTGATCTGCCAGTCGACGGAGATGGCTTCGGTGCCCTGTCCTGAGGTGATGATCCCGGCGGCAGGCGGGATAATGGACCAGCCAAATCCGCTGGCGGGATCAGCCTGCGTGGTGTATGAATGGGGCTGCAGCGTACACACCGGACCTGAACCTTCTGAGATGGCTGACACCGGCAGCGGGTTCACGGTGACGGGTATCTGTTTGGCCGGGAATCCCGGGCAGCCGAGGCCGTTGATATAGTTTACCTGGATCCATTGCGAACCGGGTGTGTTCCAGGTAACGGTAGCCGTGTTGCTGGTGCCTGTCCCGCCCGAGGAGAAGGATCCGCCGGAGATGGTCCAGGTGTAATTCGACATCAGGGGCTCGGTCTGGTAAAGGTTTCCCGTGGTCTGGTCGCATACGGTCTGGGCGCCTGTGAGGGTCGGAACGGGCCGCTGCTGGAGGATCACTGAATAGGCCGCCGTGGTTACTTCGCACCCTGTGGCAATGATGTGTTCGGTCACGGTGAGCGTTCCGGGCGAGGCGGTATAGGGTCCCCAGTTTACGGTAACGGCATTGGTGTTGGCATTGAACACCGAGGCGGCCCCAGTCACATTCCAGGTATAGGCGTTGCCAACTACATTGGGTGTGGTATAAATCACGTTGGTTTGCAGTTCACAAATGGTTTGCGGGGAGGCGCTGCTGATCACCGGCGCGGGCAACGGGTTGACAAAGATCGTGGAATAGGAGTCGGCTCCCAGGCAGGAGTTGCTGCCGCTGCCCAGGAAGGTCGGTGTAACCTTGTATTTTACATGGCCCTGCACAGCCCCGGTCACGGTAAGCGTTTGTGCCGGGATGGAGCCGGAGACGCCGTTCATGATGGGCGGATTGATACCCGCCACCTCGACGGCCTGCCAGGCATAGATGACAGGGTTGACGTTGGGGGTGAAGGTGATGGCCTGGCTGGAGGTCCCCGAGCAGATGGTCTGCCCTGTGGGATCGGCCGGTGAAAGCGAAACCGAAGGCGCGGGGTTGACGACCACCTGGTATTCGGAGGGGTCGCCCGGGCAGGTGGCTCCCCCGCTGGCAAAGGTGGCGGTAACCTCGTATTTTACCACGCCGGGTCCCAACAGGGTGCTGGAGATGGTCTCCCCCGGGATGGTGTTTCCCGCGCCGGTGGCGGTAAATCCGGTGACGAGGGCTGTAGGATTGACAGGGTCGAAGGCGGCGGCGGTCCATGCATAAGTGATCACCGGCAGGGTTACTGTCGACTGCAGGTTCACTGCGGCCGAGGAGGTCCCGGCGCATATGGTCTGCGGGTTTGCAGGGCTGGCGGGGAAGAGCACTCCGGGTTTCGGGTTCACGGTGAGCAGGTAGGGTTGGAGCCCCGTGTTGCTGCACCCGTTGGCGATGGGGGTAATGGCAAAGCTGACGGTAGCCGGCGTAGCGCCTGCATTCACAAAAGTTTCGGCGACATTCCCCGTGCCGTTTACGGTGGCAGGGGTGATCCCGGCACCGCCGGTGGCGGTCCATGCATAGGTGGTATTCAGCACGACAGAACTGAAAGAGAGATTGGCCTGCTGGCTGGAGCAAACGGTCAGGGTTGCCGGGGCGACCATCAGGTCGGGTACAGGATAGACAGGCACCGGGTTTGACAATACCGGGGCTCCGGGCGAACAGCCCACTGCTGAAGGGGTGACCGAGAAAACGACATTCTCGATGATGGTTCCTGAATTGGTAAAGGGGATGGCGATATTGCCCGTTCCCGCGGTAAACTGGGGGCTGACATTGCCCGAACTGCCCGTGGCGGTCCACGAAAAGGTGGCGCCTGACACATTGGAGGAGAGCTGTATATTCATGGGCATCCCTGAGCAGATCCCCGGGGTGACATAGGTAAACTGTACGTCGGGCAACTGGTTTACGGTTACCGTTGTAGAGGAGGGGGCAAGTGCCGTACAGCCGTTGCCATTGGTATAGTTTACATACACAGTGTGGGTACCGGCAATAGTCCAGGTCAGGGTGATAAAGTCGAAGCCGGTGCCGCCCGCGGTGGTCGTGGCTCCCGAGGAGACCGACCAGGTGTAGCCTGTCATCCCTGTCTGGGTGGTATAGGTGATGCCGGAAGCTCCCTGGCACACCGTTCCAAGTCCGGAAATCATGGGATTGGGCAAGGCGTGAACCGTCACAGGGTATGATGCCGGTGTAGCCGGTGAACACCCTGTGGAATTGGTGTAAATGACGGTAACCGTCTGGTTGCCTGTCGACGTCCATTGAACGGATATCTGGCTGCCGGTATTGGCGACAATGGTTCCCCCCGATGCTGTCCAGATGTAGTTGGATTTTCCGGTCTCCGTATTATATTGGGTAGTACTGTTATAACATGCCGATCCCGGGCCCGTGATGGCGACAGTTGGCAGGGCACTGATCGTGATTGGAATGTTGGTAACGGGACCTGATCCGCATTCGTTGTTGATCCCGTTGACGGAAACCGTGCTTGGTCCGGGTGGCGCCGTAATGAAGGTGATGGTGATGGTTGGCAGGGTGGTGGTCTGTGAACCGCCGTTCCATACCCAGTGATATTGCGAGGAATTGGGGTCGGCGGCAACGGTGAAGGTGGCGGTACCCCCCTGGCACACCTGGGCCGGGGGATTCACAGCAACAAGCGTCCCGGGATTTTTCTTGTAGGTTAAGGTAATCTGGGTTGTGGAATTACTGACCAGGTACCACCAGGTATTGATGGTCTTGGTATCGCCCCAGGTATTGGTCCAGGCATGGCAGGAGGAGGAAGGCGGCGTGGTACAGCCCGGGGAGACCGTCACCTGGGTTCCACCCACCAGGATATCGTCCCAGTAAAAAGCAGGATCGGGCAACGCCGGCACCTGTACCGGCCTGACAAGGGTTACAATGAACCCGTTTACATTATTTTCCACATCCCACAGGGGCATGTTGGTCAGTCCGTTGGTGTAACGCAGGGTGAAAGGGAAAGTGGAACCACTGGGAACCTGCACCCCTGCGCCGTCGAGCCCGTCCCAGGTGATGGAATAAGAACCTCCCGGGACATTGTTGGTGATCAAAACCCGGTCGGTCAGCGGCGGGGTCAGGGTACTGAGCAGCAGATCAATTTCCACAGTACCGATGGCATTTACAGGCAGGGTTTGAAAGGAGAAGGTGACGGTTCCCGTATTACAGGCGGTCTGGGTGGTCACCGAACCATCCACCAGGTGGCCGATCACCCCGTCGGGATAGACGATCTGGTCGGGATTGTTCAGAAAAACCTTAAACTGCGGATAGTTATGCGGGTTTGGACCCATTTGTGATTGTCGTGCCTGCTGGGCGTTATAAGAGGGACCTACCGGGTAACAGCCCGATTCATTGCAGGAAAATGAAAAATCGCGGCCTTCGAAGGCGTTGGGGTTCAATTTGGTGACAATTCCATCAGCCGAATAGATATACATATTGCCGTGGAAAGTGTACCAGTTGGGACCATTCTGAGGATTGCGGATCTGCCAGCATTTGGAGAAAACCCTCCCCGGGACGGCTACCGGCGTTGCTGAGGAAATATCCACGACGGTGATATCGAAAAAATCAAAGGTCCTTATGGCAGTCACATCGAAGGTCATGAAATAATCGCCGGCTCCTCCTGCTGGAACGCATATGATCGGATTATAACCGGCAGCATTGATGTTGTTCGGGCCATTCACCGCCTCTGCATAAGTCGAAATATATCCAGGGTCGGGCAGCGTTGGCAGCGTATGCTGAATGGGCGTCAGCCCGCTGCATTGAATGGTATAGGGACTGTTTGGCTGGTGGATCCTCCAGGTAATCTGGGTCTCAGTCGTGGTATTGTTGTTGGTGGTTCGCTGCTGGCCCAGGCCAAAGTAGATCCTTTCAGTGGCGGGGTTTTCAATGTGGATGTAAAGACGGTAATCGGGTTTGGTCAGGTAGGTGGAATAAAGGGCAAAGGGATCGCGCCCTGCACTCGGATCCAGGAGAATCCGGGTGGGAATGGTCTCGATGGGCATTAACTCTTTGGTCCCTTCAGAATAACCTAAAGAGTTGTATAATAATAAAATAAACAGAAGAAAACAGAAATGGCTACACCTCATTTTTCTTTGTATCTGAAGCCGATAGAAAATAAAATCAACTTCTATATTGTACGGGTAATCAGCTAATAAAGTTACTCAATTTGGAGACAACAGGAATAAAAAAAAGTTGCCTGAATTTATTTTTTTCGCAAATCATTCTTTTGAGGGCTCGTGCGTCATGTGATGCATCGTGGTTATGCATGATGAGTTACGGTTTAATAATCTCTCACACACCGCACCGGGAAGGCGTTGGCCGGACTTGACGGATAGGTTGAAACACTCATGTTGATGGAGTTCAGGCCATTGGCTACAGGCAGACCTGTAAGCATTGTGGAACTCCAGAACATCGTTCCGGCGAGACCGCCAGACAAATATTTCCAACTGTTATTCATGTAAAAAAGTCCGCCAAGTATCCCCTGGAACCCATAGGTGGCATTCAAATCTTTCAGGCTGTTGCCGGCCAGTCCGGGACCAAAGTAGAAATCTTCAAGGTCGCTCCATTCCTGGACCGACGGGAGATGCCATCCCGGCATACACAAACCCTGGCTGCCTTCGGCGTTGAAATAGTTCATCAGTTCATCCCATTGATAATAGGCTCCCGACAGGGCACATTGGTCTGACAGATCGCCGGCACAGTATTTTTCAAAGATGCAGTTGTCACTTTGCGGTTGGGTACCCGTAATGTACGTTCCGTAGTTCAGGTTTTTTGCCATCCAGCAGCGGGCTGCAACCCCTGTGCCTGCAAGCATTGTCGGGTAGGACTGGCCGTCGCGGATATCGGTCACGGTACCCGGACAGGGTTGGTTTGCGTTGGACAGGTAGACCTTGATTGGAAGGGTTGCTTCCCTGAAACAGTTGTAAACATTGGTATAACGGTAGGTGACCGGATAGGGGGTTCCGGCTGATGAACCAATCACCGAACTGTTGCCCGGGTCGAAGATATAGGTTCCAGGTATGGACTGTGAGATTGCAGTGCCCGTAAAAACACCTCCTGCTCCCAGAGGATACCCGCCTTTAAGAACGATCGGGCGGCTGTTTTTTGTGGTTGAAAGATCATTGCAGGTCAGGAAACTGACAACAGGCTTTGGGTTTACCAGGATATTGAACGAAGGGGAGACTGGCCCGTTGCCGCAGCCATTGACGCCGTGAACCGACAAGGAGGCAATCCCTATAAAAACAGGATCCCAGGTCAGGCTGATACCGGGGGTTTGTCCCGCGATAACAGCGGAGGTGGCAGGGATGAGACTCCAGGAATAGGAGGTTGTGAAGGGGTCGGTTGCGGGTACCGAATAGGCGATGGCGGCCTCGCCCTGGCATACGGGTGTGAGCCCGGTGATGACACCCGCAGCCAAGGGAAGGGGATTGACGGTTACCGGCAGCGACGCATGCCTGCCGTCGCCGCAGGTTCCATTGTGGCCATGAACGGTATAAAGGCCGCTAACCGCGCCGGTGCTGTAACTCGTAGTTAAATTGTTTGTCCCGCTGCCGGTGATGATGGTACATCCTGATGGCAGTGTCCACACATAGCCGGTGGCATTGGCAACCGGTGCGATGGAGACCTGAACGCCGTTCTGTCCCTGGCATACGGGGGAGGGGCTGGTGATGATACCGGCCGGCGAGGGCAGCGGGTTGACCGTTACAGGGAAGACCGATGGAGTCCCGTCGCCGCAGTCGGCGCTGTGTCCCTTTACCTTGATCATCCCCGAAACCGCCGTTGAATCGAATGAAACCAGGATGGCATTGGTCCCCGTGCCCGAAGTGATGGAAGCGCCCGCAGGAATGGACCAGATATAGCTTCCTGCTCCGGCGATGGCGGCGACACTGTAAGCCACTCCTCCCTGACCCTGGCAAAGCGTTGCATTGCCCGTAATGGCTCCTGCAGGAACCGGGAAGAGCTTTACGGTCAGTGGTGTTGTATTTGAAGGACCGTCGCCGCAGGTATTATGACCCATAACGGTGATGGTTCCCGAAACCGCATTCAGCCCCGCATTCACCGTGATATTGTTGGTGCCGGAACCGGTGGCGATTGTCAGACCCGCCGGCAGGCTCCAGGAATAGGTGGTGGCATTGGCGACGGCGGGAACTGAAACGGCAAAACCATTCTGTCCCTGGCAAACCCAGGTCGGGGCGGCAATGGTACCTGCTGCAACAGGCAGCGGGTTTACGGTGATGGGGAAGGATATCTCCGGCCCCGTGCCACAGGTGTTGTTCCCATGTACCTTCAGTGTCCCGGATGTGGCCGAAGTGGAAAAGCTCAGCGTGATCGTGCGCGTTGTACTGGTTCCCGAAGCGCCCGGCGGCAGGGTCCAGCTGCAGGAGGTGGCAAAGCGGAGCGAATCGATGGTAAAGGTCACATTATTTTGTCCCTGGCAAACTGTTGCCGGACCGGTAATGAGCTGGTTGGCCTGGGGAAGCGAATCGAGCGCAATCACCACCGTGTCGCGCGCCACGCAGCCATTGTTATTGGTAACCCGTAACCATACAGTTCCCGGCGTGCCGGTCACGAGGGTCGACCCGGTTGCCCCGGTGCTCCACTGGTAGGAGACATAATTACCTGCCGGGCTGAAGGTCGTGGTGGTTCCCTGGCAGATATTCCTGTCGGGACCCAGGCTGACAGTTCCGTTAGGATAATAGGAGATATGAATCGTATCCATCAGGGTACAGAAATCCCCGTTGGTCATGCAGGCATAATAACCGGTGTCCTTCACCGTGTATTCGCGTGTGCTGCCGACCGTCGTCCAGATACCGCCGATGAGCTTTTCCCAGTCATACGAGGTACGATAGGGCCCGCCGTCAAGCACCATGCTGTCGCCGGGGCATATGCTGGCGTCGGCGCCGAGGTAGAGCGTGCTGAAATCGGAGAAGTAACCGTATTCCGAGCTGGCGGAGATATTGTTCAGGATCCCCAGGTGGAACTTGCCCTGGGTGTTTTCAATAATGTTACCGCCAACGGGAACCTGCACCGTCGACAGGTTGTTTTGACGGTAATAGACCCAGTTGTTGTTTGTTCCGGGCACCACGCTGAAGCTGGCGCCTGTCAGAACCGTAGTGCCACCGTTCAGCAGGAAGTAATCCTGGTTCCCGTTGCGGGTGAGGATAAGCAGGGCAAAAGCGCTGGTACTCGAACGGTTGAAACCGATCTTCCTCGATCCTGTGCAGGAGTCGGGCGGCAGCAGCGATGAGCCGGCTTCGCCGGGATGACCGGAAAGATGATAAACATAGACGGGCTTTGTCGATTTCACATAGGCCGTGTTGGTGGTCGCCGGGAGCGGGTAGTCGTATTGCTGCCCGGTGTTGAGGGTACCCACCGAGGTTCCGTCAACGGTGACGTCCGTTGCATCCTGCGTGGCCAGGATATAGGCGCGTTCATCGTCGTTGCCCGGAGGGACGTTGTCGGCAAACCCTTTGATGACGATATATTCCTTTCCCAGCAGGTTTACAGGGACCGTCTGGTCGCCGATGATGTCCCATCCGCCGGTAACGATGGAATCGTCGCTGAGGGTGATGGCAACGGGCTTGTCGGAAACCACGTGCGAACCTGCCAGCGATGCACTGGCCGTGGTGATCAGCGTGCGCGCAGAGTAAGTCTCCCCCTTATTGAGGACAACCTGGAACGGCACATTGGCCACATGGCCGACGATGTCGATCGAGGGGGTGATGGTGATGGTGGTGGCATCCTGGGTGGCCACGATGTCGAAGGCCTCGCTGCCGTCGTTGGTCTGGTTGGGATAATCGGTCTGCCCGGAGATATAGAATTCGGTCCCCACGCCATTCTTGCCCTTAAAGGAAAACAAAGCGGGATTGCTGCCGTTGTTGAGGTCGTAATAGGCGGTAACATAGTTGTCGGAGGTCAGCAACAACCCTTTGTGCAGGATCTTGTCGGGCGGCCGGTTTTCAATGCTGTCGAGCCAGGTGTTGTTTCCGTTGATCACATCCAGCTGGATGGAGGTGGTGGAATTGGGATTGATGGTTCGCAGGATCGGGGCGAATTTGAGATTTGCAGGCATGCGCAGCACGATATGGGCCGTATCCTCCATGGTGGAGACACGGATATAGACCGGCCGGTCGCCATGGTTGGAAGAGGCCTCAGGCCCCACAAACCAGAATTCCTTGTCGATCTGTGCAAACAATGAACCTGTCAGCAACAGGAACAGAAAAAGTAAAACTATTTTTTTCAGTGGTATCCCCCGGTTCAGATTAATTCCGTAAAATTACAAAAAATCCAATGTAATGCAACCTAACAAACAGATTGGCATAAAATCATAAAATTCCGGGATCATGCGTAAAGAGATTGATTTTATTGGTGAAATGGAGCTGCCGGCGGATGCCCTGTATGGGATTCATGCCGCGCGTGCCAGGGAGAATTTTCCCGATACCACCCCTTTTCACAGGGAATGGTACCAGGCGGTGGGATTGGTAAAAAAGGCCTGTTACCAGACCGCCGAAGCTTATCACACGGCGGTCGGAGAGAAATTCGGCGCCGGCAAAATGAAGGAGATGCAGGACAGGCAGGGGGAAGGGGCAACGAGAGGATTGGCGGCAGGTACGACAAGACCCGACCATGCCACGCGGCTCACCCACCTGATTCATGCCACCTCCGAAGTGGCGGAGGGGGATCATGTTGAGGATTTTATCGTACCGGCCGTTTCGGGAGGCGCCGGGACCAGCATCAATATGAATATCAATGAGATTATTACCAATGTCGCCCTGCTGAAACTCGGTGCAAAACCTGGTAGTTATCATCTGATCGATCCCATCGAAGATGCCAATATCTATCAGTCGACCAACGATGTAATCCCCACGTCGCTGAAGGTGGCCGCCATGTTCCTGCTGCAGGATCTTGAAAAGGCGATCAATGCGGTCAGGTTCGATATGGAGCAGATGGAGATCACCCACCAAAATGACCTGCGACCAGGATACACCCAGATGCAGGAGGCGGTTCCCACCTCCTTCGGGAAGCTTTTCAGTACTTACAGCGAGGCCCTGTCGCGCGACTGGTGGCGTGTTTCTAAGTGTTTTGAACGGATCAAGGAAGTCAACCTGGGAGGCAGTGCCATAGGTACGGGGATGGCGGTTCCCCGCTATTTCATCATGGAGGCTGCCGGCCATCTGCAGCAACTGACCGGACTCCCGGTAACACGGAGTGAGAACCTCTCCGATGCCACCAGTAACCTCGATTCCTTTGTGGAGATCCATGCAACCCTCAAGGCTCATGCCGTGAACCTCGAAAAGATGGTTTCCGACATCCGCTTGCTGGCCTCCGACCTTACGGGTGGCTCCCTGTCCATTCCCCAATGCCAGGTTGGCAGTTCGATCATGCCCGGAAAGGTCAACCCGGTGATCCCTGAATTTGTCATCAGCGCCGCCCATAAGGTCTATGCCAATGACCAGCTTATCAGTTCGCTGTCGGCGCAGGGCTGTCTCGAGCTGAATGCTTACCTGCCTGTTATCGGTCATGCATTGCTGGAGAGTCTGAAGCTGCTGACGGCCTGTGACCGCGCGCTGAAAAACCACCTGTTCAACGCACTGGCCGTTCGTGCAGGCATAAGCCTGGAGCGGCTTCTGAGCAGTCCGTCGATTACCACGGCGCTGATTCCCGCCATCGGTTATCACAAGGCAGCTGAGCTGGCCGCCATGATGAAAAGCAATGGGATCAGCATATTTGAAGCCAATACCGCACTTCACACGTTAAGTGAAGAAAAACTAAGGAATCTCCTTAAGGCAGAAAACCTGTTGAAACTGGGATATACCCTTAGCGAAGTGGCGGGATAATCTAAAAATATTTATCTTTGCTACAACCTTTAAAATTCTGACCCATGAGAAAAATTTATGTTTTAGCGCTTATCCTGAGTTTGTCGCTTGCGGTTTTTGCCCAGCAGAAACGGGCTGCAATATCGCTCTCACTGCAAAACACAGCCGTACTTTCCCCAAAGTATAACGGACATGCCGAGTTGCCGTTGAATCCTACCAATCCCATTGTCACCAATAAAAGCGTGAACGATGATATCATCGGCGATTCAAGGTATGACAACCAGTGCAATGGTTCCGTCGCAAACCGGATCTACCTGTGGCCCGACAATAGCATTTCAGCCGCCTGGATGCGAGGCACCAATGATGCCTCCGGTTACGGCGACCGCGGCACAGGATACAATTACAACAACGGCACCAGCTGGGCGGCAGTGCCGACAGCACGCATTGAGACCGTCCGTACAGGCTGGCCCAGCCTGAACCCCTGGATGGGCAACGGCGAGATCGTTTTCGCCCATAACGCTTCTGCAACGCTGATCATGAATACCCGCCCCGCCAAGGGTACCGGTGTCTGGACCCAGTCGTTAGCACCCGCGGGCCCGACAGGCGTTACCAGTCTCCTGTGGCCCAGTGCCATCACCAGCGGGAACAATCACCAGTATGTGCATATCCTGGCCATCGGCCAGGCAAGTTACCAGGGGATGAGCGATGCGCTGCTCTATTACCGTTCGCTCGACGGCGGCGCCACCTGGGATAAGAACGGCGTGATCCTCCCAGGGATGACCATCGCCGACGGCCTTGGCTATTCGGGTGATGATTACAACTGGGCGGCTCCCAAAGGCGATACCATCGCCTTTGCTGTTGCCGGAAACTGGGAGGACGGATATATCATGAAGTCGTTTGATAACGGAGCAACCTGGACCAAAACCGTATTTTTCAACAACCCCTATAAATTGGCGCCAATGTCGCAAGTGGTACCCACCTTCTGGTGCCCCGACGGTTCAACAGCCATCCAGCTCGACAAAAACGGAAAAGCCCATGTGGCGGTAGGCCTTATGCGTGCTAACGGCGACGGCACCGCACGATATTACTTCCCCGGTACCGATGGTCTGATCTACTGGAATGAGACCATGCCGGCGATGGATACGACCCGCCTGAGCAACCTCGATACGCTGGATGCCCACCATCAGCTGGCCGGTTTTGTGGCCGCTGATCCTGCAGGCGATTCCATCGTGGGTTTCCCGAAATACGGTGTGGGTCTCAGCTCCTTCCCGAAAATTGTCATCGACAATTACAACAATGTGAATGTTTACTGGTCGGGGATCACCGTCGGAAATCCCGATCCGACCCCCTTCAACTACCGTCATATCTGGGTTCGCAACTGGCATGGAGGTTTTGGCGCCATGGTTGACATGAACGCTGATTTCCTTTATATTTTCCAGGAGTTTGTCTATCCCTCCACGGCATCGAAGCTGAAGAACAACCAGGTGCAGTTGATCTGCCAGACCTCCTCCCAGCCCGGTTCCAACATCCAGGATGCTACGGTTCCCGTTCACGATGTCAGCTATATGTATCGCACGATCCCGATGATTGTCGGAGTAGATCAGCATGCTGCCCAGGTCAGGAACCAGGTGAGCCAGAGCTACCCGAACCCTGTCAAGGGAACGGCCAGTATCAATGTCTCGTTTGAACGGCCTGCACCCGTAACTGTTGAGGTGACCGATCTCCTTGGCCAGCGGGTGATGAACCTCAATGAAGGTGTATTGTCAGGCGCACACATGATCAGTTTCGACTGTAGTTCGCTTGTAAAGGGATTCTACCTGGTAACGGTTAAAATCAATGGCGAGGCCTTTACGCAAAGGATCATCAAGGAATAGGTGCTCTAAGCCTTTCCCAGGTTTGTTGATGACCCCACCCGGCCCTCCCCTTCAAGGGGAAGTTGGGGATCTTGGTTGATTTTCACCTGGTTAACTTCAACAGGGAATCAGGAACCATCCGCATCATTGACAATTTAAAAAATGGGCGCTCCCTGCGGACGCCCGTTTTTTTTGAACCCCATCAGCCACCGAGGTTAACCCTTATTTAACCCTTATTTAACGCTATAAGCCAGAATGGTTGATAAAAGCTTAAAGACCCTCTGGAGAATATTAAAGACCCTCTGGAGAACGTTAACCATACGTTGGAGAATGTTAACCATACGTTGGAGAATGTTAACCATACGTTGGAGAATGTTAACCATACGTTGGAGAATGTTAAACACACCCTGGAGAATGTCAAACACCCCCTGGAGAACCTTAATGAAACCTTGAACAACATGAAAGGCCGGCGCCCGGTTGGACCTGTAGCCGGGCAGTGGCAAAATGGTTGTCATATCTGTTTTCTGCTGGAAATATTCCGGTTACAAGGCAGGCAGCAAATAAAGTATATTTCTGCAGGAGGGGCTGTGTGATTCTCAAAAGGACTGTTCTGCTATTCACCCTGCTGACCGGCGGGATCATCTGCCAGGCTTTCCGGTTTTACCAGATGAATATCCCTAAAAAATCGTAATGTTGTAAAATCAGGATCTTCCTCTTGATTTGAACACGGCCATGCAGGGTTGTGCCTTGTTTTCTTACCAATTCAAGGAAAGACACTTGCCACGGGGGAGGTCATTTGCCAGAAAGCTGCATCCCGGTCACCACCGCACTGCAGCTCCAAATGACGGCAAAAACGCTGGTTGCGTTCCAAGAAATCATTCCCGAGTTTGACACTTCATTTTTGTAACTGATTTATAAACAGCATAGTAATGGCACCGAAAATGGTTTGTGCCACTACATTTTGCTTGTTTTTACAAAATTTTCGGTGGTATTCTCATGTTCATGGCCTTCAATAGATTTTGTGCATTTCCAGGGATGTCTGTTCTCACCCAGATGGTTTGCGATTTTATTTTTACTGGTATTGCTAACACGGAGTTTAATTCTTCCATGGCCATGACAGCAGTCAAAGGTTTTGCTTTGATAATTTTCCCTTTAATGGCCT
>CAIYQH010000468.1 GCA_903928285.1 uncultured Bacteroidales bacterium | reverse complement strand
GTTACAGATTTTCAGAGAAATCCTGATCCCGGAATCTATACGTTGTATTTAACCACAATGTTCACCATGATATACCCAATGGTCACAAGGGAATGCTTTGTGAACATTGGGCCTTCTTTGTGTCATGGTGGTTAATTTTGATCAGTTAATTAAACCCAAACAGTCTCATATTTTATTCAAGGCTCAAAAAACTTCAATTTGGTGGAATCGTTCGTTTTATGTAATTTTGCCGGTTCTAAGACATTTTTAACACAATATATTATGGGAAAAGGAGATAAAAAAACGAAGCGTGGTAAGATCATCATTGGTTCAGCAGGTGTGAAGAGGACCCGCAAAAAGAAAAATTCGGCTGCTGCGAAACCAAAAACGGGATCACCTTCTGCAAGCGAAAGCGAAGCAATTTTAGCCCAGGAGGCCAAAGCTGTCAAAAAAGCTGCTAAAAAAGCAGAAGAGCATACCGAAGGTACTGATGAAAAACCCAAGGCTGCCAAGGCAAAGAAAAAAACTGCCGAACCTGAAGCAGAAGTTGAAACTGTCAGGGAAGAGCCAAAACAGGAATAACAACGTTCATCAAATGATTGTTTTAAACCCGTCCGGATCGGCGCCAGCTGGTCCGGACGATTTTATTTTATAATGAATATCCTTTCATCTTACTTTCCCGGGTTGACTCCTTTGCAGGTTGAACGCTTCGTCAGCATGGAAAGCCTTTACCACGAGTGGAATGCCCGTATCAATGTGGTATCCCGGAAAGATATCGATCATATCGGCATTCATCATATCCTTCATTCCCTTGCCATCGCAAAATTCGCCCACTTCAAACCGGGTACCTCCGTCATGGATGCCGGTACCGGCGGTGGATTTCCCGGAATCCCGCTTGCGGTGATGTTCCCCGAAGTTCAGTTTACCCTGGTTGACTCCATCGGAAAGAAGATCAAGGTAGTGGAGGCTGTAGCTGAAGGACTCGGGCTGAAAAATGTGGTCACGATGAATACACGCTTTGAATCGCTGGACCGGAAATTCGACTTTGTCACCGGCAGGGCTGTATCCAACCTCCCGTTGTTCCTTTCAATGGTCCGTCCCTGTATCAAGAAACAGGGATTCAACGCCTTGCCGAACGGAGTTCTTTACCTGACGGGGGGTGAAATCGAATCAGACCTGCAAAAGTTCAGGTCGGTGCTTACCTCCGTGAATTTACAGGATTATTTCACAGAAGATTACTTTGTCACCAAGAAGCTGGTCCATCTTTATAACTTTTAAGAAGTAATTTTGCTAATGATCAATCAATTAGCCTGATCTCCACCCTGACATGATAAATAGTCCTTGGACATATCGCCGGATTTTCTTTATTTAGCTGACTTATTCACTGAAACATCTAACCAATTAATTTAAGTATTTATGGCCGAACAGAAAAAATTCATTCCTTTCGTCTCCGCGGAGACAAATATGAAAGAATTTACGCTCCGGGCGTTGATCATTGGTCTGTTTTTTGCCGTTATCTTAGGCGCAGCCAATGCTTACCTCGGACTAAAAGCCGGTATGACCATCGCCGCAACCTATCCCGCCGCCGTGCTTGGGATGGCAATCCTGCGGATCCTGAAGGGGTCGATCCTGGAAGAAAACTTTACCCGTACCGTTGGTTCCATCGGGGAATCCGTTGCTGCAGGCGCCATCTTCACCCTCCCTGCATTTTTTGTCTCCGGCATCTGGTCTGAATTTTTCACGGTTGGCCATTATATCACATCTTCCCTCATCCTGATGGCAGGTGGTGTGCTCGGGATCATGTTCGTTGCGCTGCTTCGCCGCGTCATGGTTGAAGATGCAGAGCTTCCTTTTCCTGAATCCGTTGCCGCGGCTGAAATTCACAAAGCCGGCCAGGGTGGTTCGGGTGGTTCGAAATTCCTCTTCTGGTCGATGGGCCTCGGCGGTCTGATCAAGATCCTGGGCGAACTCCAGTTATTCCAGTACCTCTGGGAAAAATTCGTTGTCTTTGGCAAACAGACCATTTCAGGCACGGTGTTTACCGGACAGGGCGGCATGCTGCTCAGTTCTCCCGGTGTAAGCCCCGCCTACATGGGTGTTGGCTATATCATCGGCCCCCGCCTGGGTGCGCTCAACTTCAGCGGTGGTATCCTTGCCTGGGGATTAATGGCACCGATGATCATGTATTTTCTGATGCCCAGCATCAATTTCCAGGATTGGGCTGCATTCCTGATGCACAAGGATGCTACCCTCACCCTCGATACGGCCATGGCCAAGGTGACCAACCCGATGTACCAGATCAACCAGATCTGGAAATATATCATCCGCCCGATCGCCATCGGCGGTATGCTTGTCAGCGCGGCTTTCACCCTCTTCAAGATGCGCAAGAGCCTCTCGACAGGGATTGCCCGTTCGGTAAGGGATGTGAAAAAAGCAGCCTCCGGCGTTGAAACCAATGTCCCCAGGAATGAAAAAGACATCAGCTTCAGCTGGATCATGGTCGGCATCGGCGCCGTAGCCGTTCTCACTTTCTGCATCACCTACTTCATTTTTGAAACGAACATCCTCATTGCCGTGGTTGCCTCCACCGTGATGATCATCCTGGCCTTCTTCTTTGCCTCCGTATCAGGATACCTCGTCGGGATCATGGGATCGTCGAACAACCCTATCAGCGGACTAACCCTCACCGCATTGGTTGTAACCGCCCTGATCCTTGTTGCACTCGGTGTGCAGGGTGATGCAGGTGTTGCCACCGTACTGGGTGTAGCTGCCATCGTTTGCGTTTCGGCAGCCGTGGCTGGTGAAATGTTACAAGACCTCAAGGCAGGTCATATCCTTGGCGGTACCCCCTGGCGTATGCAGATCGGCGACATTCTGGGAGTCATCCTCGCAGGTGCCGTGATGTTTGTCGTACTGGCCTTCCTGAACGACGGCGATATCGCCAGCGGGAAAAACCTTGGTTACCAGGGTGGCTTCGGCAGCAAGAACCTCTCCGCTCCCCAGGCCAGCCTGATGGCCATCCTGTCGCGCGGAATCGTACAGGGACAGATGGCATGGCCGCTGATCATCGCAGGTATGCTGATGGGCGTTGCCTTCATCCTGATGCAGGTTAAAAGCCCCATGCTTGTCAGCGTAGGCATGTACCTCCCCATCGAAACCACCTTCGCCATCTTTGTCGGCGGTTTGATCAAAGGAGCTGTGGAAATGTATTCTGAAAAACGCAAACACAATGATGCGCAGAAGGTGCGGGTTGAAAACACCGGCGTACTGCTGGCATCCGGGATGATCGCAGGGGAGGCGCTTATGGGGCTCCTCATTGCCATCTTCGCGGTATTCAACATCTTCCTCTATAACTATTTCAGCTTCTTCAAAACGCCGACCTTCTATATCAGTTTCGTCGTACTGGCCATTATCGCCTACGTACTGATCCAGATCCCGCTGAAGAACGCAGGAAAACCAGATGATCCCGCTCCCCCCGCTTCCGGGATGTAGTGCATGTCATAACCTTTTTGGAAAGCTGTTTCAACCTGGTTGAGACAGCTTTCTTTTTAACCGGTTACATTTGTTTTTCATTGTACCCATTGTGCCATTGTGTTTAAAAATCCTACCTGTAAACATGAATTTTTTCCAGCGCCGCAAAATCTTTAAACAAGCCAATTTCCTTGATCTCAGGCCCACGCGGGTACTCGGGCACGAATTCCGCGACGACGGAGGGATCAACCTCCTGATGCCCCGGTTTAAAAACCGGATCAACTCCGCCCTGTTCCAGCCGCCCTCAAAAGAGAAAACGATCTTCATCAAACTCGACCGATTTGGCGGACATACCTGGCTGCTGATCGATGGCGTTTCAACCGTGGCGCAAATCTGCGACAAACTGAAAAAGCAGTTCCCCGAAGAGCTTACTCCTGTGGAGGAAACCGAACACCGCGTGACCCAGTTCCTATCCCTGCTTTACCAGCAACGCTATATTTCGTTTGTGGAGATTTCCGGATGATGTTCCCGTTACATAAGTGATTCGGGAATTTTTCAGGCTTCGCCACCGGGGAAAAATGAGTACCAAGTAAAATATTCATTAACTTTGAAAGTTCTAAAGAAATAATTTTTATTCATATAAAACCTTCCTCTAAAGACCATTGATCATGAGTAACGACATCTTAAAACTCAACCCCCAGGCACTCTGGAAAAATTTCCACAGCCTGACCCAGATTCCCCGTCCCTCCAAAAAAGAAGATAGAATCAGGGAATTCATTTACAATTTCGGCAAGAACCTCGGTCTTGATACCATTGTTGACGAAGTTGGGAATGTGATCATCCGCAAGCCCGCCACCCCCGGGATGGAGAATCGCAAAGGCGTCATCCTGCAAGGCCATCTTGACATGGTACCACAAAAGAACAGTGACAAGGTACACGATTTCGAAACCGATCCCATCGAGACTATCGTCGATGGCGAATGGGTCCGTGCCAACGGCACTACGCTCGGCGCCGACAATGGCATGGGCGTTGCCGCTGCCATGGCCGTTCTGGAATCGAAAGACATGCAGCATGGCCCTATTGAAGCCCTGTTTACCAGTGATGAAGAGACCGGTATGACCGGCGCGACAGGTCTGAAAGCCGGCGTACTCAAGGGCGATATCCTGGTCAATATGGACTCGGAAGATGAAGGCGAACTTTATATTGGTTGTGCCGGAGGTACAAACGGTAACATGACCTTCAGCTACAAAGATCAAGCGCTCACGGGTGATTACAAGGGATTTAAAATCAATGTGACCGGCCTGAAAGGCGGCCATAGCGGCGTGGATATTCACCTTGGCCGCGGCAATGCCAACAAGATCATGAACCGGATCCTGTATCACGGTCACGTTAAACACGGACTGCTGCTTGCCTCAGTCGACGGCGGAAGCCTGCGCAATGCCATCCCGCGCGAATCGTTTGCCCTGGTAGCCGTTCCCGCTGCCAACATTCAGAAATTCATGGATTGCCTTGGCAGGATGACTGTCAAAATCAAAAACGAACTCTCGGCCGTTGAACCAACCCTGAAAATCGAAGCGGTCGCCTCCGATGTACCAGCAACCGTTATTGATGAGACCACATTCGTGAAATTCATGAATGCCATCTATGCCTGCCCCAACGGGGTGATGCGCATGAGCAACGAGATGACAGGACTTGTTGAAACCTCCAACAACCTTGCCATCGTAAAATCGGAAAACGGCACCATCAGCATTAAAAACCTGCTGAGAAGTTCGGTGGATTCCGCAAAAGATGATCTGGAGGTGATGATCAAGAGCATCTTCGACCTGGCCAGCGCAGAATCGGTATTCGACGGAAGCTATCCCGGCTGGAAACCGAATCCCGGCTCCCCGATCCTCAAAACCATGCAGGATATCTATAACAAGAAATTCGGGAACATCCCCGAGATAAAGGCTATTCACGCAGGTCTCGAATGCGGGATCCTGGGCGGCGCCTATCCAAACTGGGACATGATCTCCTTCGGTCCGACGATCCGTTTCCCCCACTCCCCCGATGAAAAGGTGAACATCGCCACCGTTCAGAAATTCTGGGACTTCCTGGTAGAAACCCTGAAGAATATTCCGTTGAAGTAACCTCCGGTTTTACTTTTAAAAAGGCTGCCTTTTCACCATGGGCAGCCTTTTTTTTATCAGGGGGCTGGCACAGGATGAGTAATTAACCCCTAACTTTGATGTTTGGAATTCACCCGTTAAAACTCAGAACATGTTCAGCTTAAGGATTTATATCCTCCTTATTCTCCTGCTGATCACACAGGGGAGGATGGTTGCGCAAAACACGGTTTTTGACATCCTCTACTGCCTGAACGGCGGAGAGAACAAGTCGGTTGGCATACCAAAACTACCCAACCCGGATCCTCCCGGCAAACCCGGATGGAACCTGATTTTTTCGGACGAATTTCAATCCGCCGGCCTCAACCCGGCCCACTGGAACTGCTCCAGGCCCGGCGACGACGGGGGCGGGAACTGTGCCCGTGAGTTTGCCGTCAACCCTGCCAATATCGCGGTGGATGCAGGGAATGCCCGCATCTCCAACACTATTGATGCTGCAGTGCCGGGGTGCGCATACTCCTGCGGGGAGATCAAGACCATGAGCGTGCTCGACACAGCCTTCCGCAGTTTTTACTTCTATGCGCCCGGGTACCTGGAAACCAGGGTCAAACTCTTTTCAAAAACCGCACAGGGATCCTCCTGCTGGCTATGGGCTGTGGGAACTCCTGAAAACCCGGGGCTGCCGGGACCCTGGAACGAAATTGACATTTTCGAACTCAACGGCGTCAACCAGAACATCGTTACCGGAACCTATCATTGGACCTACGACACACTCCATGTGTCACAAAATCAGGCCATCTTCCTAACCGACTCCTCGCAACTCTACGACTTGACAACCAACTGGACCACCTTTGGCCTGGAATGGGACACTACCTCTGTGAAATGGTATGTGAATCATACACTTGTCAAGGAGCTGGACATGGGCGTTATCCCACCATTCTGCATCCATGCTCCCCATTATTCGCTCCCGGTGGCACCCTTTTGCATCAGGTTCGGCACCGGCTACAACTCCATCGGCAACCAGGGTTCCGTGGCAAACCCGGCCGATTTCCCTCAATCCATGCTCGTGGATTACGTAAGAGTTTATAAAAAGGCGGGACAAATGGCGGCACCGATCATCATGCAGGACGGGCAATACCAGATCTGCGCAACCGCCAGTTCGCAGGCTAATTCGGACAAGGTGATCAGGAGCCGTTATTACCCGGATGTAACCTATGAATGGAGCTCACCTGCCTTTGACATGATGAAAATGGCCTCCGTCACCCTGCAGCCCCCTGAAAAAATGCTGATATGGATAAAACCCGGCATCACGGCCGGGAGCGCCTGGCCTGTTTACCTGAAGGCCAGCTTTCCGGGCAACTACACGGAATACGACACTGCCTACATTTACATTGCGCCGGATGTACCTGCCATCCCACCTGATAATTTCACCGCTGTACGGCATGATTCCTCCTGCTATTTTTCAGTTGCCACCACCCTCCAGCAAGGTATCGCTGCAGGAAGCTACAGCACCGACAACGGCAATACCTGGGTCGCAGGCCGGCACCAGCCCGGAACCGGGACCGATTTTTGCAGCTTCGGGAACTTTAAACCGGGAGAAACCATAAATTTCGCCTTTCGCACCGAAAACGGTTGCGGCATCTCACCGGTACGGTATTCAGCCCTTACAATGCCAGCCCCGCCACCTGGTTGCAAATGGCCTGCCGGTACCGGAGACCTCCCGGCAGGCGCGCAAGGTCGGAAGCTCCCGCTCGTTTCGCTGTCGCCCAACCCTGTGAACGATATGCTGAATGTCAGGTTTTCCGCAGCAAACCTTTCTTTTCCTGACGACCTGGTCGTAAAAGTCTTTGATATCAGCTCCCGGCAGGTGGCAGCAATGGCCCTAACCAAGCAGGATACAAAACTCAACGTCGGTTTTCTCCGCCATGGGGTCTATTGCCTGCAGATCGTGTCGGAAAGAAACATCCTGTTCAGGTCACAATTTCTGAAAAACTGATCGCTCGTCGTTGTCCTGAAGTAGCACTGCTGGTCCTTTACCAAAACCTTTTACCTCGTGAAAACAGAAATGCTGCCTGATACAGAACAATATAGACCTGTCTCCATGTGGAAAAATAAAATTGCACCCAGCACTTGGAGAAATGAAAAATTATTGTACTTTTGCATTTCCAAAATATTGAACCGATGACAAAGAGAACATACCAGCCTTCGAACAGAAAAAGAAAGAACAAACATGGTTTCCGTGAGCGCATGTCCACTGCCAACGGTCGCAAAGTACTGGCTGCCAGAAGGGCTAAGGGAAGAAAAAAACTGACGGTGTCCGACGAATATTTAGACAAGGATTAATAATTCTTTTCCTGATTGACTGGATCAATCCGAATTTTACGCATTTTTGCAAAAAGAAGAAGATAACATCAGCTTATCTTCTTTTTTTATTTTAACCCATACCACGACTTTATAACCTGCGACATGCAAAAATTTGATTTCAAAAAGCTATTACCCTACCTGGCTGCTATTGCCTTCTTTATCATCGTTACGATGATCTATTTCAGCCCCCTGCTTGAAGGTAAAAAGATGTTTCAGAGTGATATCGTGAATTTCAAGGGCATGTCGAAGGAGATTGTTGATTTCAGAGCGACCTCCGGACAGGAACCGCTCTGGACCAATTCGATGTTCGGCGGTATGCCGGCCTACCAGATTTCGGCGAGTTATACCAGCAACCTGCTGGGCCACCTCGACAGTATCATGCTGCTGGGGCTGCCACATCCGGCGAACCTGGTTTTCCTCTATTTCCTGGGATTTTTTATCCTCCTGCTGGTGCTGGGCATCGACCCGTGGCTCTCCATTGCCGGTGCCACAGCCTTTGCCTTTTCCTCCTTCTTTTTCATCATCATCGATGCCGGCCATAATTCCCAGGCCCATGCCATTGGTTATATTGCGCCTGTGATTGCGGGTATCTTCCTGACCATGAAACGGAAATACCTGTGGGGAGGCATTATGACCGCCGTATTCCTATCGCTTGAGCTGAAATCCAACCACCCGCAGATCACCTATTACATGGGCCTCATTGTGCTGCTGCTCGGGCTCTTCGAACTCATCGATGCCCTGAGAAAAAAGGAGCTTCTCTCCTTCTCAAAGGCGGTTGGCGTGCTGACCATCGCCATGATCTTTGCCCTTCTGACCAATATCACCAGTTTATGGGCCACCTGGGAATATGGTAAATATACCATCCGGGGAAAGTCGGAACTTACTTCAGACAAGGAAAACAAAACCAGCGGACTTGACCGCGACTATGCCACCCAGTGGAGTTACGGCAAATCGGAGACCATGACCCTGCTGATCCCCGACTTTTACGGGGGCTCCTCCAACATGAAGATCAGCGGTAACTCCAAGATCGTTGAAGCCATGAAAACCAATGGCCTGCCTGATGAAACGATCAGACAATTCACACAGCAGCCCCTGCCTTTCCTTTACTGGGGAGCACAGCCTTTTACTTCGGGTCCGGTTTATGTCGGGGCCATCATCTGCCTGCTTTTCATCCTGGGACTCATCATCGTCAAAGGTCCGAAGAAATGGTGGTTGCTTTCAGCCACGATCCTCTCCATTGTCCTTGCCTGGGGACATAACCTGATGCCTGTTACCGATTTTTTCCTGAACTATTTCCCCGGTTACAATAAATTCAGGGCGGTCACCATGATCCTGGTGATTGCTGAATTTGCAATGCCATTGCTTGGGATCCTGGCGTTAAAAGAGATCTGCGACGGGAATGGAGATCGTAAAAAATTGTTCAAAAGCCTTCAGATTGCCGTGATCATTACTGCCGGCATCTCCCTGATCTTCGCCCTGCTGCCCGGTATGTTCCTTGATTTCGTTGGTAAAAGCGACCAGTATACCATGCAGCAGTACCAGTTTCCCGAATGGCTGATGCAGGGAATCCGCGACGAACGCCTCCGGCTGCTCAGGATGGATGCCCTCAGGTCAGCCCTGTTCATTTTGCTGGGCGCCGGACTTATATGGGCCGTGCTGTTCAACAAAATAAAAAAGGAGTATGCCTATCTTGCCTTTACCCTGCTCATTCTGACCGACATGTTCATGGTCAACAAACGGTTCGTCAACAACGACAGCTTTGCCTCCACCTCGCATGTTGACAACCCCTTTGAACCAACCGCCGCCGATAACCAGATCCTCCAGGATAAAACGCCCGATTTCAGGGTGCTGAACCTCACCAAGGATCCATTCAACGATGCAGGCACCTCCTACTATCATAAATCGATCGGCGGCTACCACGGCGCCAAACTCCGGCGTTATCAGGAGCTGATCGTAAATAACATTGAAAAAGATATCAAGACATTTTCAAGAACCATGAATACCGACAGCACGACGGTACTCAACATGCTGAATACCCGTTATTTCATCATCCCGGGGAATGACAAGCAACCGGTGGCCTACCCGAACAGGCACGCCCTGGGGAATTGCTGGTTTGTAGGTTCGATCAAAATCGTGCAGAATGCGGATGCCGAAATGAAGGCGATCCAGGATTTTCGCCCGGAAACCACCGCCGTGGTGAACAGGGATTTCAGCCCCCTTATCGGGTCGTTTGTACCCCATAAGGACTCTGCCGACCTTATCAAACTCGACGAATATGCACCCAACCGGCTGGCCTACCATTACCATTCGGCAAGCCATGGGCTGGCCGTGTTTTCGGAGATCTATTACCCGAAGGGATGGAATGCTTACGTTGACGGGAAGATTGTGCCCCATTTCCGCGCCAATTACGTGTTGCGTGCGATGGTGCTGCCTGCCGGCGACCACAAGCTCCTGTTTAAGTTCGAACCCGTGGTATACGTAACCGGCGAATTGATCTCCCTCGTAAGCTCCCTGATTCTCATCGCCATTATCGTAATAACAGCAGTTTGGGAATTTATGATAGTTCGGAAATCCCGGGCATGAAAAAAGCGCTGATCATCAGCTATTACTGGCCTCCCAGCGGGGGGGCCGGCGTTCAGCGGTGGCTGAAATTTGTGAAGTACCTGCGCGATTTCGACTGGGAACCTGTGGTTTTCTGCCCTGAAAATCCTGAATATCCCGAAACCGACAGCTCCCTTTTCGCTGATGTACCCCCTTCGCTTGAAGTGTTGAAACTGCCAATCTGGGAGCCCTACACCCTCTATAAAAGATTCCTGGGTCAGAAAAAGGGGGAAAAGATCAGCGCAGCCTTTCTTTCAGAGAAGAAGAAAAACAAAACCCTGGAAGATATTTCCGTTTGGATCAGGGGCAACCTGTTTATCCCCGATGCCAGGAAATTCTGGATCAGGCCCGCGGTAAAGTACCTGGAAAAATACCTTGCCGCCCATCCGGCCGATGTGATCATCTCGACGGGGCCTCCGCATACAACCCATCTCATTGCCCTGGCGCTGGCCGGTCGTACCGGAACACCCTGGCTGGCCGACTTCCGCGACCCGTGGACCAACATCGACTTTTACAAGGAGCTGAAACTCTCCTCCCGGGCCGACAAAAAACACCATAAACTTGAACTGGAAGTATTGCAGAAAGCCAGCGCTGTGACAGTCGTAAGCAACACGATGGCAAGCGATTTCAACAAGATCCACCCGCGCGGCTACAAGGTCATTACGAATGGTTATGACCAGCAGGACATTGCCGGGGATTCGGTTGTAACGCTTGATTCGAAATTCTCCCTGGCCCATATCGGCACCCTTGCCAGCGCCCGCAACCCGCTGACATTATGGAAGGCACTGCGGAACCTGCTGGTGAGCGATCCTGCCCTGGCCGCAGACCTGGAGATAAAACTGGTGGGCAAGATTGACCACTCCGTGATCACCTCCCTGGAAGAATACGGTTTGACCGGATTTGTCAGGAAGATCGATTACCTGTCGCACGACAGGGTGGTCGTATGCCAGCAACAATCACAGGTTTTGCTGCTGATCATCAACAACACGCCGAATGCCGGGATGATTCTTACCGGCAAATTTTTTGAATATATGGCAGCAAAACGTCCGATCCTTTGCCTTGGCCCCGAAGATGGGGATGCCTCCCTGATCCTGGAGGAGACCAGGGCCGGGTTACTGGCGGGTTTCGACGATGTTGAAAAGATGGAGAAGCACATTCTCCACTATTACAGGATGTTTCAGACCAACCGGCTTGAAGTTGTGAGCCGCCAGACTGAAAAGTACTCCAGGAGGGAACTCACCCGGGAATTATCGCAGGTATTGAATGATATCAGCCTGTAGTGTGGCTGAAACCGCTATTTTATCTCCGTTCCGTATTTCACAACCGCCTTTTTCTTCCATCTCCCCATTTTGTAATAAATGTAATAGAGCACCATTCCGGTAAACCAACCTGCCGGGATCGACCACCAGATGCCATTTACTCCCAGAACCGTGTGAGACAGGAAGTAAGCCACCGGGATCCTGATAATCCATAGTGAAAACAGGCTGATGAACATCGGGATCAACGTATCTCCCGCCCCGCGAAGCACCCCGTTGATAACGAACATATAGGAAAACAGGATATAGAACGAACCGATGATACGCAGGTAATCGCCGCCAAGCTCAATCACGACAGGGTCGTTGGTGAACATGCGCATCAGCATCCTGCCAAACAGAACGGTAACCAGCGAGATAAACAGGGAGAAAATAGTTGTCATAATCAGCGTGGCACGCAACCCTGCCTTTACCCTGTCGGGTCTGTTGGCCCCCATATTCTGGCCGACAAAGGTCGACAAGGCAATGGCAAAACTCATGGCCGGCATGGCGGCAAAGCTGTCGATACGGCCGGCCGCGCTGTAGGCGGCGTTGGCATCGATGCCATGCTGGTTGACGATCCAGTAAAGCGCCACCATCCCTGCAGCGACGAATGTCTGCTGGAAGCCTGTCGGCAAGCCGATCCGGATACTTTTTATGAAGATTTCGTGATCAAATTTCAGATTCCTGAAAGAAAACTTCACCACCTTATGGTATTTGTTCAGATAGTATATCTGTGAAATGAAGGCACACGCCTCTGAAATAACCGTGGCAATGGCGACCCCGGCGACCCCCCAATGAAAAACGGGAACAAATATCAGGTCGAGGATGATATTCAGCCCTACAGACCCCATTAAAAAATAGAGGGGGGTTTTCGAATCGCCCAGTCCGCGGAGAATGGCGCTGGTACCGTTATAGCCAAAGAGAAAGACCAGCCCGGCAAGGAAGATGTTCAGAAAGATCATGGCCTGGGGTACAATGGCCGGATCCAGGTCGATCATCCTGAAAATATACCTGCTCAGCACAATGCCGGCAGCGCTGACGACCAGCGAGGTGAAAAACATAAAGATATAAAGGGTATTGATCGCCTTCTTGACATTTTCAAGTTGTTTGGCGCCGAAATACTGGGAAACCACGATGGTAAACCCCATGGTTACCCCGATGATAAAGGAAACCAGCAGGAAAATAATGGGCGACGAGGTCCCCACAGCAGCCAGCGCCTCCTTGCCGATAAATTTCCCGACGACCACACTGTCAACGACATTATACATCTGCTGGAAAACATTCCCGAGTAACATGGGAATGGCAAACTTAAGGATCAACCTTCCCTCATTGCCAACACTGAGATCTTTCATGCCGGCAAAGGTAGCCAGAATTCGGCTATCTTTCGTACCTTTGCGGGAACAACAGTTCGTTCTGTCGCAGGCTGCAGTGTGACTTGTCACGCTGCTCCTGAGGAAAGTCGGGACAATAGAGAGCGCCATGCTTCCTAACGGGAAGGATCCCGGGATATAAAGGCCCGGGAGACAGAGAGTGCCACAGAAAATGACTACCTGCGGTTGTGTGCGCCACTTGTGACGCAGACTGCCACGGGAAAAGGTGAAAATGCGGTGTAAGAGACCACGATCCGGGTGGGCAACCACCGGGAAGGGTAAACCTCATGGATTGAAAGACCAAGTATACCAGCTGTCAAGGGTTGCTCGCCCAATGCTGGAGGGTAGGTCGCTAAAGTCTGCCGGTGACGTCAGGCTCAGATAAATGACAGAAGTATTGCCTGTCGAGGTTCCTGTTTGTGAACCCCTGCAGGGAATAAACAGAATCCCGCTTACAGAACTGTTGTTTTTTTCTTTTATCCAACTGTTATGAAGATCGTTTCCATTGTCGGGGCGCGCCCGCAATTCGTCAAGGCAGCAACCGTATCGCGGGTTTTGCGCCGCGATCCTGCCACCAGGGAGATCCTGCTCCACACAGGACAGCATTACGACGACAATATGTCCGAGATTTTCTTCCGCGAGCTGAATATCCCGGAACCCGATTACAACCTTGAAGTTGGTTCGGGCAGCCATGCAGAACAAACCGGCGCCATGATGAAGAGGATCGAAGAGATCCTGCTGAAGGAAAAACCCGACTGCACCCTGGTTTACGGCGACACCAACTCGACCCTTGCCGGCGCCCTGACCTCCGCAAAACTGCATATCCCGGTTGCGCACGTGGAGGCCGGCCTCCGCAGTTTCAACCGCGCCATGCCCGAAGAGATCAACCGTATCGTGACCGACCGAATCGCCGGCCTGCTCTTCGCTCCCACGCAGACTGCCGTCAGCCACCTTACACATGAAGGGCTGGGCGACATTACCTGCTTTACAGGAGATGTTATGTACGATTCAGTGCTCTATTACAAGGGCTGGCTGCTGAAGGATCCCGAAAAATACCGGACACCTGAAATCCCAGCGAAATATATGCTGGCCACCATTCATAGAGCAGAGAATACCGATAATCCCGTCAACCTGAAAAATATCTTCACGGCCTTTTCAGAACTGAATCAGGATATCGTACTGCCCATCCATCCGCGGACCAGGAAAATCCTGCAATCCCAGGTTTCCCTGCCCGAAAACGTCCATATTATTGACCCCGTCGGATACCTCCAGATGCTCAAACTGACCCTGGATGCCACACGGGTGCTTACCGATTCTGGAGGTCTGCAAAAGGAGGCCTATTTCCTCGAAAAACCATGTATTACCCTGCGCACCGAAACCGAGTGGGTCGAAACCCTGCACGACCGCTGGAACATCATCACCGGATCCGATCCTGGACTGATCAGGCAGGCTGTCCTCAGTGAGCATCCCACCACCCCGATCAGGCCGGCATTCGGTAATGGAAAAGCTGCTGAAATGATCCTTCAGAAACTCCTCCTTTTTTAACTGCCGATTGTTAATAAAATCCTTGATTTTCCGGATGTTCTAGTACCTTCCGGTAACTGAAAAATGCATACCTTTGTCTTATGGTTGAATTATTATAAATGATTGATTATGACGGATTTAGAAAAAGAAACGGCTAGCCAGAGTTATACTGCAGATAATATCCAGGTACTGGAAGGACTGGAGGCAGTCAGAAAACGCCCCGCCATGTATATCGGCGACATCAATGTAAAAGGGCTCCATCATCTTGTTTACGAAGTAGTAGATAATTCCATTGACGAATCTCTTGCGGGATTTTGCAACAGGATCGAGGTGACGATCCTGGAAGATAATTCGGTACGGGTTGTTGACAACGGGCGTGGCATCCCGACGGATTACCACGAAAAAGAGAAGAAATCGGCGCTTGAGGTGGTTATGACGGTACTCCATGCCGGCGGGAAATTTGACAAAGACACCTATAAAGTTTCCGGAGGTCTGCATGGTGTAGGGGTTTCGGTGGTAAATGCACTCTCTTCCCTCCTGAAGGTCGTGGTAAAACGGGGCGGGAAAATATTCCAGCAGGAGTATGCCTTCGGCAAACCGCTCTATCCTGTAAAGATCATTGGCGATACAGAACACAACGGAACTGAAGTGACCTTTAAATCCGACAATTCGATTTTTATAGTAGAAAAATTTGATTACGAAATCCTGAGTTCACGGCTGCGGGAACTTGCTTACCTGAATAAGGGCATCACGCTGACCATAACCGATGAACGCGAAAAAGATGAAAACGGCAATTTCACCACCGATACCTTTTTCTCAAAAGCAGGTCTCAGCGATTTCATCGATTACCTGGATGCCAACCGGGAGAAGCTGATCCCGGAACCAATCTGCATGGAGGGCGAGCGCAACAACATTCCGCTTGAGATCGCCATGCAATATAACACCTCCTTTTCCGAGAACATCCATGCTTACGTCAACAACATCAACACGCATGAAGGCGGGACGCATCTCGCGGGCTTCCGCAGGGCGCTTACGCGCACGCTAAAGGGATATGCCGAAAAAACCGGCATGCTGGCCAAACTGAAGTTTGACATAAATGGCGACGATTTCCGTGAAGGGCTTACCGCGATCATTTCCGTGAAGGTCCAGGAACCCCAGTTCGAGGGGCAAACCAAGACCAAACTGGGGAACAACGAGGTAATGGGGGTTGTTGACCAGTTGGCCAGTGAAATGCTGACCAACTACCTGGAAGAGCATCCCAAAGAGGCCAGGATCATCGTCAACAAAGTGATCCTTGCCGCCACCGCCCGGCATGCAGCCCGCAAAGCGAGGGAACTGGTGCAGCGGAAAAATGTTTTATCAGGATCGGGTTTGCCCGGCAAATTATCCGACTGTTCAGAGAACGACCCTGCCCAATGCGAGATTTACCTGGTCGAGGGAGACTCTGCAGGTGGGACTGCCAAGCAGGGGCGCGACAGGCGCTTCCAGGCAATCCTGCCATTGAGGGGAAAGATCCTCAACGTGGAAAAAGCTATGCAGTACAAAATCTTCGACAGTGAGGAAATCAAGAATATTTTTACCGCTCTTGGCGTATCAATTGGCACTGAAGAGGACAGTAAAGCACTAAACCTCGAAAAATTACGTTATCATAAAATAGTGATCATGACGGATGCCGATGTCGACGGCAGCCATATCGCTACCCTAATCCTGACCTTCTTTTTCAGGTATATGAAAGAACTGATCGAAAACGGGCATGTTTACATAGCAACACCTCCGCTCTACCTTGTAAAAAGGGGCACGACCCAGCGTTATTGCTGGACCGACGAGGAGCGGATCAAGATCGTTGAGGAATTAAGCAACGGGAAAGAAACGGGAGTCCACATCCAGCGGTATAAAGGTCTGGGTGAAATGAATGCCGAACAGCTGTGGCTGACCACCATGAACCCTGAATTCCGTACATTGAGACAGGTGATGATCGAAAGCGGAACAGAGGCCGACCGGATATTCTCCATGCTGATGGGTGACGATGTTCCCCCCAGAAGGGAATTTATCGAAAAGAATGCCAAATACGCCAACATCGACGTCTGATGCTGGTTCGCTAAATTAAATACGACATGGCCCGAAAAAAGTACATTTATCTGATTGCCCTGGTCCTGCTCCTGGCGATCGTCTCCTTCTTTATCTTCGGCAAAAACGATAAAGGTCAACAGATAACTGCTACGGTCAAAAAGGGCAGTTTCCCCATTGAGGTAACGACAACGGGCGAACTGGTTGCCAAGCGTTCCGAGAAAATCTATGGTCCCACCGAACTGCGGCAGATCCAGATCTGGCAGGTTAAAATCCAGGATATCATCCCTGACGGGACGGTGGTTGACTCAGGACAGTATGTCGCCACGCTCGACCGCACCGAGATTACCAACAAGATCAAAGACGAAGAGACAAACCTGGAGAAACTGGAGAGCCAGATGACCAAAACCAGGCTTGATACCTCTCTTGACCTGCGGAGTTCGCGCGACGAGCTTATCAACCTGAAATACTCCCTCGAGGAGAAGAAGATCACGCTTGAGCAGTCGAAATACGAACCTCCTGCGACCATCCGGCAGGTTCAGATAGACCTTGAAAAGGCCCAGCGTACCTTCGAACAGGCCGAGAAGAATTACAAACTCCGTTACCAGAAAGCCGTCGCCAACATGCAGGAGGTAGCCGCCTCCTTTAACCAGGCGCAGCGCAAGCATGAGCAGATGACCAATGTCCTGAAACAATTTACCGTCCAGGCGCCGAAAGCAGGCATGGTCATTTACAAACGCAACTGGGATGGCAACAAAATGGGTATCGGGGCTACGATGAATGTTTGGGAAAACATTGTCGCCGAACTTCCCGACCTCTCGGAGATGATATCAAAAACCTATATCAACGAGATCGACATCAGCAAAGTCAAGGTGGGTCAGAAGGTCCAGGTTGGCATTGACGCCTTCCCCGAAAAAAAATTCACCGGCAAGGTCATCGAGGTGGCCAATATCGGCGAACAACTCCAGAGCAGCAATGCCAAGGTGTATGAGGTGAGGATCGTCGTCAACGAGTTCGACTCCATCCTCCGGCCTGCCATGACAACAAAAAACAAGATCCTTACCAATGTCGTTGACAATGTGCTTTCTATCCCGATTGAAGCTATTTTCAACAATGATTCGGTAGCTTTTGTCTATAAAAAAAGCGGTGGTTCGGTAACACGGCAGCAGGTAATTGTAGGGCAGTCGAATGAAAATGAGATCATTGTCAAGGCGGGACTGAAATACGAAGATGTTGTTTTACTTGTACCTCCCGACAAAGCAGAAAAGCTGAGCCTGGATTTACTGCCCAGGGACATCGTTGCAAAATACAAGGTAAAGCCGGCTCCCCCCCGACAGCACAAACCATCCTCAAGGGATACCGGAAAAGCGCTGGTTGTTTCTCCTGCCCTCCTTAAGAAATAGTTTCCATGCAATTTCCCGTATTTATTCACCTGTAATTACTGTTGGCATGCTGGAACGCTATAAATATATTTTCAATATCGCCCTGGAGGCGGTTTTCCTGAATAAATTCAGGTCCATCCTCACCGCTTTGGGCATCATCTTCGGAGTTGCCGCGGTGATTACCATGATGGCCATCGGCAATGGCGCCAAAAAGGAGATCCTCGACCAGATGAAACTGGTCGGGGTAAATAACATCCTTATTGTTCCCAAAGTTGACAAGCAAAACAACAAATCCGCCAAGAGCAGCGATCAGAGTTCCCAGTCGACCGACAAGAGCTTGGAAAAAACCAAGGGTAAATTTTCACCGGGGCTCAGCCTGAAGGATGCGGCAGCCATCAAAGCGATCATCCCGACCGTTTCGAAGGTAAGCCCGGAGGTGATATTTGAAACCGATATTGTCAAGGATGGCGTTAAAACATCTGCAAAATTCACGGGTGTCACCCCCGATTTCTTCCAGGTCTTTGCACTTGAGCTCCAGGAGGGTGAGATGTTCAATGACGAACAGCTCCGGGAGGGAAAATCGGTCTGCATCATTGGCCCGGTGCTCAAATCTAAATTCTTCCCTTCGGGAAACGCGGTAGGCAATGATATCAAGTGCGGGTCCGTGTGGCTGAAGATCATCGGGGTTTTGAAAAAGCGGGAGGTCAGCCAGTCGAGCATCGACAACCTTGGCATCTCCGACTATAACAATTCGCTTTATGCCCCGGTTCAAACCCTGTTACGCCGGTATAAGGACCGTTCCATTGTCACGGAGGCCTCGCTGCACGGCAGCAATGTCACCCAGGTTGATGAAGACTCCTATGATATATCTTCGGGGAATCAAAGTGGCATGGGAAAAGACCAGATCGACAAAATAGTGGTCCAGGTGAAGGAGAGCACCCAGATAGGGCCGACGGTGGAGGTATTGAAAAAGATGATGCTGCGCCGCCATGCCGGCGTGGATGATGTTGAGATCAAAGTCCCTGAACTCCTGCTGAAACAGGAACAACGTACCAAAGACATCTTCAACATCGTACTGGGAGCCATTGCCAGCATTTCCCTGCTCGTCGGGGGCATTGGCATCATGAACATCATGCTGGCCTCGGTGATGGAACGTATCAAGGAGATCGGTATCCGACAGGCCATCGGTGCGACCAAGCGCGACATCGTGCTGCAGTTCCTGACCGAAGCCACCCTGCTCAGCATCAGCGGCGGACTGATCGGGATCGTTTTGGGGCTCGCCCTGTCGAAGTTGGTCATGGAACTTACCGATATCCTAACCATCGTTTCAGCCCTGTCGATATTTGTTTCTTTCGGCGTTTCTGCATCTGTAGGGATCATTTTCGGGTACATGCCCTCGCAGCGGGCCGCACGGCAGGATCCTGTCGAATCGCTCAGACACGAATAACTGTAAAGCTTTAACGTATGAGATACCCTGGTTTTCTTTTCTTTTTGATAATGTTATGCCTGGGGTTCAATGCCGCAGGACAGCCCCGGGTGCGCAACCTGACCCTTGAAGAGTCGATTGAAATAGCAAAAAGCCAGTCCCCCGACGCCCTGAACGCCAAACAAACCTTTAAGACAAGCTACTGGGACTGGCGTTCCTTCAAGGCTTCAAATCTCCCGGCTCTCGGGCTAACGGCAACAGCGCCTAACATTAATCAGAGCATCAGTTCACAAAGCATCGATGGTGTTCAGTCCTATGCCGCCTACAAGGTTATCAGCGCCAATGCGAACCTCGGGCTGACTCAGAAAATCGGCATCACCGGGGGTACCCTCTCCTTCAACTCAACCCTCAGTGGCGTTCACAATGCCAACAGCCCGAACCCGCTGCCTTATGTAAGTGTACCGATCAACGTGGAGCTGAACCAGCCTCTTTTCACCTATAACCAGTTCCGTTGGGACCGGAAGATCATGCCCCTGAAATATATCCAGGCAAAAAGAAAATATATCGAAGATATCGAACAGACGTCGATCACCGCTTCCACCTACTTCTTCTCCTTGCTCCAGGCCCAGGTTGAAGAAAAGATTGCCATGATCAACCTCTCCAATTATGATACGCTGTACCATATTGCCAAAGGGCGCTACCAGCTTGGTAAAATTGCCGAAAACGAGCTGCTGACCCTCGAATTAAGTTATCTCAAAGCCCAGGCTGCTGTTGAAAATGCCGACCTCGACCTCGACAACGCGCAGTTCCGGTTTAAATCCTATCTCCGGTTGCAGGATAGCAGCCGGGTTTTACTCCTTCCACCGGGGAATATCAACTTTTTTAAAATTGATCCCATAAAGGCGGTTGACCTTGCAAGAGCAAATTCATCGAATTCCCTCGACTTCAAAAAACGCCTGCTTGATGCCGCCAGCGCGGTCAATTATGCAAAACTCAACGGCCGGTTTGATGCCAACGTACGTGCCGTGGTGGGGCTGACCCAGCAGGGATCGTCGGTCAGGGATGCCTATTACAATCCCGCCGATCAGCGGCAGTTTTCCCTCGCCTTGTCAATCCCGATCGTCGACTGGGGCGTTGCCCATGGCAAGATAAAAATGGCCCAATCGCAGGAGGATATCGTGAAAACCTCCGTTGAGCAGGATGCCATCGATTTCGAAAGAAATGTATACCTGAAGGTCGTTCAGTTCAACATGCAGCAAAACCAGCTGAAAATTGCGGCTAAATCGGATACCGTTGCCCGAAAGAGCTATGAAGTTACCAAAGGCCGCTACCTGATCGGCAAAATCAATGACATTACCAACCTGAACCTTTCGCAGATAGACCAGGATAATGCCCAAAAAAATTACTATTATGCACTTCAAACCTTCTGGACGAACTACTATGAAATCAGGAAGCTTACCCATTATGATTTCAGGAAAAACGAGGCGCTTCAATTCGACATGCAGGTCATGAAATGAAGCTGATTTTTCCGTCGCTATTAAAAACAATTCCAAATAATGACTATCTTTGCAAAAAATTATTAAACTAAAAAACTATAGTTATGGCAGTATTAGTTGGTAAAAAAGCTCCATTATTTGAAGCTGAAGCCGTCATCAATGGCGGTGAATTTGTTGATAAATTTTCTTTAGCCCAGTATATTGGCAAGAAACATGTGGTTTTCTTTTTCTACCCGCTCGATTTCACCTTTGTTTGCCCTACGGAATTGATCGCATTCCAGGATAAAATTGCCGAGTTCGAAGCAAGAAATGTTGCCGTTGTGGGCTGTTCTGTCGACTCCAAATTTTCGCATTGGGCATGGCTCAATACTGAACTCAAGAATGGCGGGATCAAGGGTGTGAAATACCCTATCGTTTCCGACCTTTCTAAAACCATTTCGGCCAATTATGATGTGCTCGCAGGAGAATATGTTTACACCGAAGATGGCATCATGGAATTTGAAGG
>CAIYQH010000467.1 GCA_903928285.1 uncultured Bacteroidales bacterium | reverse complement strand
TTTTTTGTCTTTATGACCACCTTGCAGCCATCCCCGGTGGTATCAACCGATTCAACAGAAACCCCGGTCATCACCTTCATCCCGGCCTTTTTAAACGAACGCTCGAGTGCCTTTGACACATCTTCATCCTCTATCGGGACAATATTGGGTAATACCTCTGCCAGCGTTACTTTGGTGCCGATTGAGTTATAAAACCATGCAAACTCAGAACCGATGGCACCTGATCCGACCACCACCATCGATCCGGGCTGACCGGGGAGGGTCATGGCCTCGCGGTAACCGATGATCTTTTTGCCGTCCTGCTTCAGGTTGGGCAGTTCCCGTGAACGGGCGCCGGTGGCAATAATGATTTGATTTGCAGTGTATTCGGTTTTAATGCCGGTTCCGTCGGTTACTTCGACAATTTTCCCTGGTTTAACAATGCCAAAACCCTGCAGATGGTCAACCTTGTTTTTCTTCAGCAGGAACTGGATGCCTTTGCTCATCTGGTCGGCAACGTCGCGGCTGCGTTTGACGATGGCCTGGAAATCAGCCTTTGCCTCAATGGCAACAATCCCATATTCAGCGGCATGCTGAAAATACTGGAATACCGAAGCGCTTTTCAGCAGGGCCTTGGTTGGGATGCATCCCCAGTTAAGGCAAATTCCGCCCAATTCGGCGCGTTCGACAACCCCGACTTTAAAACCAAGCTGTGCAGCCCGGATGGCAGCAACATAGCCACCAGGACCACTTCCTATTACTATGATATCGTAATTCATTTTTCTGTTTTTTGGAATTTGCAAAGATACTAAAATCTCATGGAGTGGCAATCGGGACCGACATTCTCGCAGGCAAAACAAATATTTGTTAATTACAAAAAGTGTGATTTTTTTAACAGAAGATGCCGCTATTAGGAATTATTAATTAATTTTGAGTTGAATCATCTCCTGAATACTGGTAAAACCATTCGTTATGTCGACCAATGGAATGAACCAATACCTCCGGGCAGCCAGTCGTGCCCTACGCTGGCAGCAGGAATGTCAGCGGCAAATGAAGCGCTGCCGTTTCGACACGATGGCCACACATGGCATCTATTCAATGCAGGAGGCGCTCGATTTTAACCAGGGTTCCATTATTGAGCCCATCTACATGTCGACCTCCCAGGCCTATCGAAATGCTGCCGAAATGGAAGCCGCCCTGGGCTACCAGATCCCCACATGGTGCTATTCGAGAATCGCAAACCCCAGTATTTATTATCTGGAGGGTGTTCTGGCGCTGCTGGAGGGTTATGGCTCGGAGGTTGAAACATCCTGCATTGCAACCTCCTCCGGTATGTCGGCCATCCAGAGCGCAACCGACCCTTTTCTATCATCAGATCCCGGCAAGCAGGGCACTCCCGTGAATTTTGTAGCGACCGCGCAGGTTTATGGAGGTACCTATCAGCAATTCTCTTTACGCAAACAACAGGAACGACAGGTGGAATGGCGTAAGGTCGTCCATTCCCGCAACCTTGCTGAATGGGAATCCCTGATTGATGAAAACACCCGTTTTCTTTATGGCGAGTTGCCCAACAATCCCTGCCTCTCCTTCTTTGACCTGAAAGCGGTTGCAACGCTGGCCCATAAATACGGGATACCCATGATCGTTGATTCAACGGTTGCCACGCCGGCTTTGTTACGGCCGATCGAACAGGGAGCCGACATTGTGGTTCAATCGGTCACCAAATCTCTTGCTACCAGCGGGTTTTGCATTGCCGGCGCTGTCATTTCAAGGAAGAACCTGGTTTCAAAAATCAACAATGCTCCTTTAAAAGCCGATTTTGCGACCTACCTGAAATTACTACCCAACCGCGATAACGGGCCCAATATCTCCCCCATGAATGCAGTCCTGGCACTGAACGACATCCGCACCCTACGCATGCGGATGGACCAGATGAGCCGGAGTACTCTTAAAGTCGCACAATTCCTGCAACAACACAACAAAGTTGAAAATGTTGACTACCTGGGACTGGAGAATAATGCGCTGCATAACCTGGCCTCCCGGTACATGTTCCTGGTCGATTCGGAGCATGATGATCAGTATGGCAGCAGAGTGAACCGGTATGGGCACCTAATGTCGTTCAGGATAAAAGGGGGGGCGGGGAAAACACACGAAGTATTCGATGCCTTTAAAAGGATCTGGCGTGCAACCGACCTCGGCCGGATAAAGTCGGTGGCCACCATCCCTGCTATTTCAACCCATTCACAGCAGGGAAAGGAGGGCAGGAAACTGGCGGGCATACCCCCGAACATGATACGGTTATGCGTGGGCGCCGAACATCCCGACGACATCATCCGCGACCTGGATCAGGCGCTGTCGGTTATCGGAGGAAAACCGGTCAGGGTTGCAGGACCGGAGTTCTCGGCTGGCGGGGCTTCGTCAGCGAGATTGGGCGGATAGGGATTGTCAGAAAGATTATCAGGGTTGTTTTTTAATTAGCCAACAGATATCTGGATTCGATAAAATAGTGAACCATCATTAAAACAAAGGAGGTTATTATGCCAAACCGCGGATTTAATACCAAAGCCATTCATGCCGGGAAGTCTGATTTTCTGCCTGATTCCATGTCGGTGCCTATCTACCAGTCTGTTGCCTATCCCTATCTCGATGCGCAGGAGGCTGCTGCCATTTTTACCGGGGAGAAACCCGGATTTACCTATGGCCGGTGGGATAATCCTACAGTGCAGGTGTTTGAGAACCGGATGGCTGCCCTTGAAAATACCGAAGGAGCCATCGCTGCTGCTTCGGGGATGTCGGCCATCTTTTTACTGACCCACCACCTGGTTGGCCCGGGCGAAGAGGTGGTGTCCTCCAACAGGGTGTATGGCGGCACTTTCGGCCTGTTCAATGCAGGATTGCCAAAGATGGGGGCCAAAACAAACTGGGTTACCACACCAGAATCAATCGATGCTTGGGAGGCTGCCATTACACCGCAAACCCGGTTCCTTTTCGTGGAAACACCCAGCAACCCATCGCTGTTTATAGCGGATATCCCGGCACTGGCAGCCCTGGCCAGATCAAAGAAACTGCCATTGGTCGTCGATAATACCATCGCCACACCCGCCCTGCAGCAACCCATCCTGCTTGGCGCCGATATCGTGGTACATTCCACCACCAAATACATCTGCGGCAATGCCACCAGCCTTGGCGGGATTATCTGCGGACCCAAAGCGCTGGTCGAGGGAATCCGGCAAAACGGGATCCGCTATCTCGGCCCGGCCATGGCCCCCTTCAATGCATGGCTCAGCATCAACGGACTGGAAACACTCTCCCTGCGCATGGAACGGCATTGCCAGAATGCCCTGGCAGTCGCCACCTATCTTGAGTCGCATCCGAAGGTAAACTTTGTCAATTACCCCGGACTTGAATCAAACAAATACCATAAAATGATCAAACCCCAGATGAAAGGATGCGGATCCCTGATGTCGTTTGAGCTTGACGGGACCTATGAACAGGCCACCTGTTTCATCGATGCCCTGAGGATACTGACCCATGCCACACACCTTGGAACCTGCCGGTCGATTGTGACCCATCCTGCCTCAACCACCCATTCGGCCATGGGTGAGGTGGAGATGCGCAAAGCTGGAATATCTCCCTCAATGATCCGCTTCTCAATCGGGATTGAAGATGAAAAAGACCTGATTGCCGACCTGGCGCAGGCTTTCGAGAAGGTAAACAGCGAACCCAAGGTCAAAGAGGACTTTTCTACAGGAAAGTTTCCCCAGGCATACTAACCCGGAAGAATTTTATTCCCGGAAATTCAAAATAACCTATGCATTTGAACACGGTTAATGGATCTTTCATGCACTATTATTCTACAAACCATAACTCCGGCAAGGTTACTTTCAGCCAGGCATTGATCAAAGGCCAGGCGCCGGATAAAGGGCTCTATCTGCCTGAAACGTTACCGGTTCTTCCGATGGAGACCATCCTTGGATTTAGCAGGAAAAGCTATGAGGAGATTGCCTTTGAAGTGGCCCATCCATTCCTGGCCGGCGAGATCGACGATGATGTGCTTCGCCGGATCGTCGGTGAGGCCTACAACTTTGAGGTGCCACTGGAGCATGTTGCCGGCAGGAAATATGTGATGCGCCTGGACCAGGGGCCGACAGCCTCTTTTAAGGACTTTGCAGCCAGGATGATGGGCAGGCTGATGCAGCATTATCTTACACTTGAAAATAAAAAGCTGCTGATCCTGACAGCCACTTCAGGCGATACCGGAAGCGCCGTTGCCAGCGCCTTCTATGGGTTGGAGAATATTGAACTTGTTGTGCTTTTTCCCCGGTCGGAGGTCACGGCCCGGCAACGGAAACAGATGACCACCCTTGGGAAAAATGTCAGGGTGTTGGCCCTGGACGCCAAATTTGATGATTGCCAGGCGCTGGTCAAACAGGCTTT
>CAIYQH010000466.1 GCA_903928285.1 uncultured Bacteroidales bacterium | reverse complement strand
GGCGGCACGTCCTACGCCGACGTCCACATCGCCGCCCGCGAAGTCCTGAATCCCACCGCGCCCGAGCCCGATATCCTCATCGCATTCAATGCGCCAAGCCTCGCGAAATTTGCGCCGACGGTCGCGCCGGGCGGCACCATTCTCTACGACTCGAGCATCGTCACGGAACCGCCGCCAATGCTACCGGGCCGCCGCGTGTTGCCGGTGTGTCGGGGTTCCAGGTACATATGGGCAGTTCCAAAATTTTCACCACAGGCGACCTGGTCGATGTACTCGTTACCATGAACCCCGCCTCCCTCAGAGCAAACCTGAAATGGGCAAAAATTGGCGCTACGATCCTTACCGATACAGATGCCTATGACGACAAGTCGATCGAAAAGGCCGGTTATAAAAGTAATCCTCTGCTCGACGGTTCACTGCAAAACTATAACATGATCAAGGCTCCTATTACAACCCTGACCAAGGAGAGCCTCAAAGAGCTAGGTACCGATACCAAAACAGCCGAGCGCAGCAAGAATATGTTTGCCCTGGGTATGCTTTACTATATTTTCAACCGTGACCTGAAACCTTCCTTCAAATATTTTGAAGATAAATTCAAGAAAAAACCGGAACTGATCGATATCAACAAGATCGTTCTGCAGGCAGGTTACAATTATGCCGACACCATCGAGGCGCTTGAGTCGGTGATCCAGGTTGCCCCGGCCAATATGGAAAAAGGAAGATATCGTAACATTACCGGCAATGTTGCCACAGCTTGGGGGTTGCTCGCCGCCTCAGAAAAATCGGGACGTCCCCTGTTTCTCGGCTCCTACCCTATTACTCCTGCCACCGAGATCCTGATGGAACTTTCCAAGCACAAATCACTGGGTGCCAAAGTATTCCAGGCTGAAGACGAAATCGCCGGTATCTGTTCGGCCATCGGCGCATCCTTTACAGGGGCCATGGCCTGTACCACAACTTCGGGTCCCGGTCTATCCCTGAAGAGTGAAGCCATCGGACTGGCTGTTATTACCGAGCTTCCCCTGGTCATTGTGAATGTTCAGCGCGGTGGTCCTTCAACGGGTTTACCTACCAAATCAGAACAAAGCGACCTTTATCAGGCCCTGTTTGGGCGCAACGGCGAGTGCCCCGTCATCGTGGTGGCTGCCTCCTCCTCTGAAAATTGTTTCTATTATGCCTATATGACGGCCAAGCTGTCGATGGAACATATGACACCGGCCATCTTGCTAACCGACGGTTATCTTGGTTTCGGCTCCACCCTGTTCCGCATTCCGAAAATGGCCGATATGCCCCCGATCAACCCGCCGTTAGCCCAGGCCAACGATCCCGATTACAAACCTTACAGGCGTAACCCCGAAACCCTTGTACGGGAATGGGCGATCCCGGGAACCGAAGGTCTTCGCCACAGGGTAGGCGGCCTCGAAAAAGAAAATATCACAGGCGTTGTTTCGACTGATCCGATGAATCACCAGATCATGACCAACATGCGCGCCCAAAAGGTCGAAAAGGTAGCAGATTACATTCCTGATCAGGAGATTGATGGTCCGGCAGATGGAGAATTACTGGTGGTAAGCTGGGGTGGTACCTTTGGCGCCGTTCACTCAGCAGTAAGCCAGATGCAGAAAGAGGGCAGGAATATCAGTCATGCCCATTTCCATTATATCATGCCTCTTCCGAAAAATACGGAAAAGGTGCTGAAAGGATTTAAAAAAATTGTGGTTTGTGAACTAAACAGCGG
>CAIYQH010000465.1 GCA_903928285.1 uncultured Bacteroidales bacterium | reverse complement strand
TTTATAATCTTCGCCCAGCGCAGCTTTCAGCCTGGCTGACGGGTCGTTGCCGGTGAGTTGTTCAATAAGCTTTTCATACCACTCCTTTTGTTCCGGGAGGGAGATAATGCGGTAATTCTTGATTTTAGCCAGTTCCGCAGCAATCTGTACCGATTTGGTAAGCCCTCCGAATTCATCAATCAACCCGATAGCTTTGGCATCAGTGCCACTCCATACCCGGCCCTGTCCGATGCTGTCAACCTGTGCCTTGGTCAGTTTCCGTCCTTCGGCGACTTTGCCCGTAAAAACATCGTAGATGTTGTCTACGTCGCGTTGAATCAGCATAGTCTGATAAGGGGAAAGGGGTTTCATGACAGGAATGTAATCGCCGTTCTTGTTGGTCATGGCCCAGTCGAAGGTAATCCCGAGTTTTTTGGTGAAAAGTCCTTCGAAATTCGGGATCATGCCAAAAACACCGATCGAGCCGGTGATGGTTGTAGGATCAGCCACAATTTTCGTCGCGGCACAGGCAATATAGTATCCACCGCTGGCGGCAACATCCCCGAAGGAGGCCACAACAGGTTTCGCCTTCCGGGCCAGGTCGATTTCACGCCAGATGATGTCGCTCGACAGGGCGCTGCCCCCGCCTGAATTGATACGGAATACAATGGCCTTGATTTTATCATCCTCGCGCGCCTTGCGGATGGCCCTGGAGATCCTTTCAGAGCCGATGCTCTGGTCATCCCCTTCACCGCCTCCGATCGAACCGCTGGCATAGATGATGGCAATCTTGTCGTTCGCCTGCCCCGCTTTTTTCTTCTCAGCCACATTGGTGTAACTGTCCATCGTAACGTACTGGATGGATTTGCTCCCATCGATCTTCAGTTTCTTCTTCATTTCACTGATCAGTTCATCTTTGTAGATGAGCTGGTCAACAAACTTATATTTGAGGGCATCGGCGGCCGTCTGCAATTTCAGACTGTCGGCAATTCTGTTGAGTTCAGGTTTGCTGATTTTCCGGGTTTCCGAAATGCCGGTAAGCATCTTGTTCCAGATATCATCGATGAGTTTGGTCGTTTGCTTGCGGTTTTCTGGGCTCATTTTATCGAGGAACAGGGGCTCCGTGGCAGCTTTAAATTTCCCGTGACGGATGATCTGCATCTTTACATCAAGCTTTTCAAGCATCCCCTTAAGAAAGGTCATCTCGGTTGCAAGCCCCTTGAATTCGACCACTCCCTGCGGATTCAGGAATATTTTGTCGGCGACAGTTGCAATATAATAGGACTTCTGGGAATAGACTTCGCTGTATGCCCAGATAAATTTTCCGGAGGTTTTGAAATCAATGAGCGCTTCGCGGATCTCCTCAACGGTGCTTATCCCCGCAGGAACATCGCTGAGGTCCAGGTATATCCCGGAAATGTTATCATCTTTTTTTGCTTTTTTCAGATTGTCAAGCAAATCGTTAAGACCTGTTGAATTATCAGGCCCGGCATATCCCATTACAACCTTGGTTTTGGAACTGCGGTCAATAATAGATTTTGAAAGGGTAACCCGCAAAACTGTATTTTTTGAAATGACAGTATCCTCGCTTGAGGCGGTTGCGACAATGGCAGCAAGAATCCCAATACTGATAAGGGTTACAAGGATAATTAAGATAAATGTCCCCAGCATACTGGCGAACATAATTTTGAAAAACTGTTTCATTGGGAGCGTTTTTTGGATGAGACACAAATATAATCAATATACGCGCATTCAGGTGCGTGGTTACAAGACTTTGTTTTTCAGGATTGTTCTGAAATAATTTTGAAATGTGAATAACAACTCCTGTAAACAACAGGAAAATTTTCCAAATTGGCGTATCATTGTGGTTGGATTTACAGTAGAATCCGGTTTTCTGAATTCCTTGTTAAATCAAGAGTTACGATGATTGAATATTAAAATTTCGGGCTGTTAACGGAAGATATATGAAGGAGGTTTTTATTTTACTGGGTAGTAACCTGGGAGAGCGGGGCGATTTTCTGCTTAAGGCTAAGAAGTTGATTTCTTTAAATACCGGCTCAATCGTAAATGAATCGGCTGTTTATGAAACGCAGCCATGGGGTTTTGACGATCCGATCGCTTTCCTTAACCAGGTTGTTGAAATCGATACAGACTTGTCCCCCTCAGGGTTATTGGAACAATTGCTTGCGATTGAGGCTCAACTTGGCAGGATCAGGCCGTTCGACAGCTGCGGGTGTTCAGTTACGTATGCCGGCAGAACCATTGATCTGGACATACTGTTTTATGGCCAGCGACTCCTCTTTACGGATAACCTGATGATTCCTCACCCCCGGCTGCATGAACGCAGGTTTACCCTGGTACCGCTGAATGAGATTGCGCCGGGGTTCACACACCCGTTGCTGAAGAAAACCATCTCCTCACTTTTATATGAATGCGCTGATAAATCGGAGGTGGAAACCTGGGAGCAAATGAAGGAATGCAGGAATGCAAACAATGCAAACAATGCAAACAATGCAAACAATGCAAACAATGCAAGCAATGCAAGCAATGCAAACAATGCAGATAATGCAGATAATGCAGACAAGGCAGAAAATGCAGGCAGTGTTGAGAATGAAGGAATAAAAAATACAAGGTTTGTATAATTATATTGTCATTGAGGGTAATATCGGGGCGGGGAAGACATCTTTCGCGACCAGGTTTTCAGAAGAGTGTAATGCAAGGCTCATCCTGGAACAATTTGAAGAGAATTCATTCCTCCCTAAGTTTTATGAGGATCAGGCTCGCTATGCATTTCCCCTTGAATTGTCGTTTCTTGCCGACCGGTATCAGCAGTTAAAAACACAATTCAGCACGGCCGATATCTTCAGGAACTTCACGGTTGCTGATTATTTCATTTTCAAATCCCTTATATTCGCCAGTAAAAACCTGGAGCCGCTGGAATTCGGGCTTTACAGCAAGCTGTTTGCCATCGTTAGTTCTGTCGTACCCAAACCCGACCTGATCGTTTATTTGTATCTCAACATCGGGAATCTGAAAAAAAACATCGAGAAACGGGGAAGACCTTACGAGCAGAATATCCAGTTCGATTACCTTGATAAAATCCAGACTGGCTATCTTGAATTTCTTCGCCAGCAAAATGATCTGCGGGTATTGCTGATTGATACAAACGGGTTGGATTTTGTGGAAAGGGAGGATGATTATCGCTGGATTAAATCTCTTGTCATGAAGGAATACCCGCTGGGAATCCATCGCATCCGGAACAATTCAGCCATTTAATCAAGCACATTTCCCGATTCATCCCTGCCTGATCAGGGAATTCCGGAAACAAAAAAGAAGCCGTTCCGGTAATCTGGAACGTCTTCTTACTTTCAGTAAACAAATTACTTCACGATATTCTGGAAGTCAGGAGTATTGGCAAAGTTGTTGAATTCGCGATCGCCCTTTGCCTGAGCTTTAAGGTCGGCATTCACACAAGCTTTCATAAGGTTTTCATAAAGGCTCTTGCTGTTGTTCAAACGGGCAGCAGTAACGGCCATGAGATAGAATGTTTCAGGGCTTTCAGGAGCGCATTTCAGCGTGGCTTCTGCGGCAGTGTTATTACCCGATGCAAGCTGGGCAAGACCCAGGTTATGGGTGCATTTTGCATTGCCGAGCAACGTGAGCGCTTTCTGGTAATCACCCTTTGGGATCATGAGGATACCCTGGTTGTAGTTGGTGTTTTCACCCAATGTAGCGGCTTTTTTAAACTGCGCTTCAGCTTTCTTGTAATCTTTCTGCTTTGCAGCAACAACACCGATATTATTTTCAATCATACCATTGTTCGGCTGTAATGACTGGGCTTTGGTAAGCAATTCGCCTGCCTTGGCAAGGTTACCCTTTTCGATTTCGGCAGCGGCAGCATTGTTGTTGATTTTCCAGTTTTCAGGGAATTTCTTGACAGCATTTTCAAGAATGGAGACCTTTACGTTGTTATCCTTGGTCAGAGTAGCGGCATAAAGGAACTCTTCGGCTTTAAGTTTTTCAGGATTTGAAACACCGTACTGCAGTAATTCGGCATCTGTCATACGAGGTTCGTAGAGGGTGGCTGTGATTTCACTGCGGCGTAAGGCAGGTAACAGATCTTTTTCGATTTCAGGATAGATCAGGATCATATTGCGGATTTCCTGTTCTTTTTTGTTACCGTCAACGTTCGAATTGATCACGTTAAGCACTTTATCCTTGTCCTTAAGATTACTGCTCTGGACAGCCTTGAGGAATCCGTTCCAATCCGGTCCGTGATGCTGGAGGGTCATGTTGACATCCTTACCGGCAGCTTCTACAGCAACTTTAACGGCTTTTTTATCTTTGTTGTCCTTGTTGGCATCCTTGGCCCAGCCCTGGAACTGATCGGTCATCCACTTGTTGCCGGTCTTGGAGCGGTTTTCTGAAAGGTTGGCATTGAAGGTTTCTTCGCCTTCAGGGGAAGCATAACCATTCATGGCGATATCTTTGATTTTCCAGCCTTGTTTGATAAACCCGTTAAGGTCGGTAAGCGCGTTTTTAGCAGGATCGGTTTTGTTGATGCCGTATTTCATGTCAAGATCAAACTTGTTCTTCTTAAAGAAAATGGTTCCGGTCTTCGACAGCAATACCTCTTTTTGATAACCATGATCCGCATTGAGCGTCAATTCGTCATGCAGCACGCGTTTTGAAGTGTAGATCACACCA
>CAIYQH010000464.1 GCA_903928285.1 uncultured Bacteroidales bacterium | reverse complement strand
GGCCTTACTGAATCTGCCGGCATCACCTGCGATAGTACCATAAAAGGTAATCCGATAAAGCAACTACTTATTAAAAGATTTTTCATAACCGGCCTTAAATTATACAGTAAAATAAAAACCGCCCATATCCCTGTGATTTTCATTACCGCCTTCGATCCCAATAAAAACCTGATGGAAAAAGGGCTGAATGCAGGCGGCCTTGATTATCTCACCAAACCCATCGACGACGTACAGATCGTCCACACCCTGAATATGTATATGCGCTTCCTGGGCCGCGAACGCGATATCAACAGCGAGCTTGAAGAGAAGGTCCACCTGCGCACCAGTGAACTTCAGAACATCAACAGGAAACTCAAACTTGAAAATGAGGAACGCAAAAAGGCTGAGGCCGCATTGCAGGAATCTGAAACGAAACTCAGGGAGGCCAATGCCGCCAAGGATAAGTTTTTTTCCATCATTGCCCACGACCTGCGGAACCCCTTCAATGCCGTGATCGGCTTCTCGAACATTCTGCGGGAGAGTATCTCCGAGCTGGATATCAGCGAAATCAACGAATACATAGGGTATATCAACGAATCGGCCATGAACGCCTATACCCTGCTGGGCAACCTGCTCGACTGGGCCCGTTCCCAAACCAACAGCATCCAGTTTGAACCTGCAGCCATCAATATAACCGATGTGGTGAACTCAACCCTGCTGATCCTGTCGGGGGAAGCCACCAAGAAAAATATTAACATTTCCAATACAGTCCCCGATGATTGCGTTGTACTGGCCGACAGCAATATGATCTCTGCCGTTATCCGCAACCTGGTTTCAAATGCTATTAAATTCACCCGGACCGGAGGCAATGTTTCTGTGTTTTCAGCCATCCATGAAGGCAACTATCATTTTACGATTGAAGATGATGGCATCGGGATCCAGGAAAAGGATATCGATAAGCTTTTCCGCATCGACACAAAACTTTATACCAAAGGCACGGCAGAAGAATCAGGAACCGGCCTGGGACTAATCCTGTGCAAGGAATTTATCGAGAAAAACGCCGGAACCATCCGCGTGGAAAGTCAGTACGGAAAAGGCAGCCGGTTTATCTTCACCTTGCCGGTTTTCATCGGGTGACGCCGCATATTTACAGAGGAGGGACCATACAACCTGTACTTGTTATTTAACTTCCATGTCAACCATAAGATACAAAGCCCCCGATTATTTCCTGGCAGATGAGCTGCTGACCGACGAGCACAAACTGATCCGCGGAACCATTCGCGACTGGGTGAACCGGTCAGTGATGCCCATTATCGATGAAGCCAATCAGAAACATGAATTTCCCCGCCACCTTGTCAAGGAGCTTGGGGAGATCGGTGCCTTCGGGCCTTACATACCTGTGGAATATGGTGGTTCGGGATTGGACCAGATTTCCTACGGACTAATCATGCAGGAGCTGGAACGGGGCGATTCGGGTATCCGGTCGATAGCGTCGGTGCAGTCATCGCTGGTGATGTATCCGATCTTCAAATACGGAACCGAAGAGCAACGCAGGAAATACCTGCCAAAGCTGGCGACCGGCGAGATGATCGGCGCTTTCGGACTTACCGAGCCCAACCATGGTTCCGACCCGGGAAGGATGCTCAGCAAATTTTCGGACCATGGAGATCATTACCTGCTTAATGGCGCCAAGATGTGGATCACCAACGCCCCCATCTGCGACATCGGTGTGGTTTGGGCTAAAGATGAAGCAGGGGTTATCAGGGGACTGATTGTCGAACGCGGAATGGAGGGTTTTACCACGCCTGAAACCCTGCAAAAGTGGTCGTTACGCTCCTCTTCCACCGGAGAGATGGTATTCGCGGATGTAAAGGTGCCCAAAGCCAATCTCCTCCAGGGGGTAAAGGGTCTTAAAGGACCGCTCAGCTGCCTGAGTTCGGCGCGCTATGGCATTGCCTGGGGGGTGATCGGCGCGGCGATGGATTGTTACGATACAGCCCTTCAATATTCAAAAGAGCGAAAGCAGTTCAACAAACCAATCGCGGCCTTCCAGCTGACGCAGAAAAAACTTGCCGAGATGGTTACCGAGATTACCAAGGCGCAGCTGCTCACCTGGCGGCTGGGGATGCTTCGCAATGAGGATCGGGCCACGCCTGCCCAGATCTCGATGGCTAAAAGAAACAATGTGAAAATGGCACTTGATATTGCCAGGGAATCCAGGCAGGTACTGGGGGCCATGGGCATTACAGGCGACTTCCCGGTGATGCGCCACATGATGAACCTCGAATCGGTGATCACATACGAAGGAACCCACGACATTCACCTGCTCATCACGGGTTTCGACATCACAGGCGAGAGCGCTTTTGAATAACAGGGCCGCAGTAAGTATCATTTTAAACTCATGTATAAGCCTGTCGGTTTTTGACTGTTTGGAGTACCTTGAGTTTTATGGATTGATAAGAAAAATCCCGCTTTTTTCATTCCTTTCCTGCAGCCTTTCAGCATAAGGATCGGTAATGAAAAAAGCGGGATTTCTGTTCCTGCCCTTGCGTTAGACGCAGCAGTTTTACTGCAGTGTAAACTTGATCGGTAAGTTAAACTGAACACGAACGGGGACGCCACGCTGCTTGCCGGGAACCCATTTGGGCATCGACTTCACCACGCGGATCGCCTCTTCGTCGCAGCCACCGCCGATACCACGGAGTACGCGGACATCGGTAATGGAGCCGTCGACCTCAACTACGAAGGTTACGAATACCTTTCCCTGGATACCTAATTCCTTGGCCTCTTCGGGATACTTGATATTTTGCTGCAGGTAGCTGATACGTGCCTCTTCCCCACCGGGGTAACTGGGCTGTTCTTCAACTACGGTAAAGATTTCGGCCTGGACGGGGGTTTCAATAACCTTGGGGGCTTCGTCTTTAACCTCAACCTGCACATCTTCGGTTGGCGCTTCGGTATTGCCCTTTTTGTTCAGATCGTCCATAGAGGCCATACTGACTTCGATGGTGGTATCTTCAACGACAACAGGGGCGGTAAATTTAACTTTTTCAACCATGACTTCGGGCGGCGGAGGGGGTGGAGGTGGAGGGGGGGCTTCCTCCTGGTGCATGTTTTTCATTTCAACCCCGACTTCTTTTTCCTTCTCCCTGATAAGCCTGCTTTTGTTGACATAGGCGCTGATCAGCGGGTAGGCCACGATTGCTCCAACCAGAACAAAACCAAAAATGAGCGAGATGGTCAGAAATTTCCTGTAGTTTTTCCGCAGAAAGTATGATCCATACGCATGGTTCCTGTTCTTGAAAACAATATCCTCCAGCGATTCAACATGCTGTTTTTCAATTGCCATACACTATATTTTTAAGTGTTATTCATGATATCTCCGATTATTTCGGAGCATTTTTCAACATCTCCACTTCTACGGGTGTCATATCAACCACGGCATAACTGGCAATATTGCAGATAGCCATTTCGTCGATGATGTCAACCATATCCCTGTATTTTGCCTTATCATCAGCCTTGATCAGAACAATCGGGCCCTTCTGGTCCTCCTTTTTCATTCTCTTGATGGCTGAATCGGCGGTAGTGTCTGCCACGACGGTTTTTCCGGTTACACGCTTTTCACGGTATTCGGCAATTTTAGTAAAGAGGTCCTTGTTCTTGATCAACAGGAATTTCCGGATCCCGTCTTTACTGAAATCGGTTTTGACAATCTGCGGCATTTCGGCAGGTTTTTTTGGATCAGCAATACCAATGTAATAGTATACCTTATGACCTTCGGTAAGGAGGATATTCAAGGTCCTGTTTTTAGGAATTTCAGGTCCTTTAGGCTGGTCCTTATCGGTATCTTTTTCAGGCATGGTGATGACCATGACCTTAGGCTTGCTAAAAGCGGTAGTAAGCATGAAGAAGGTAATGAGCAGACACATCAGGTCGACCATAGGGGTCATATCGATGCGGGTGCTGTGCTTTTTCGCCTGGCGCTTACCACCCTTTTTCCCTTTTTCCTCAACAATTATTTCACCCATACTGGTTATTCTTTTAGGGATTAATTCCCGTTTCCTTTATTTGGGAAGGTCTTTCATAGTGACCTCATCCTTCTGAAGGTTGGTAACGAGATTAAATTTATTTACCTTGTTTTCCTGCAACAGGTCCATGACCTTCTTCACAACAGTATAGTTGGTTTCAGCATCCCCTTTGATGGCAACTTCAGCATTGAGATTGGTAATACGGGCCAGACGCACCCACCAGGCAAGCTGGTTGTCGGTAGAGTCGGTTGGAATACCAATCTGCAGTTTATCCCTGTCTTTCGGCTCGGTTGAATTGATCCAGTCCTTCATGTTTTTGAAGGGCATTCCGAAAGATGACATTTTGCTGAATTTATCCAGTTCTTTGGGGGAGAAGGTAACCTGGTACTGTTCACCCATTTTCTGAAGCAATTTGGTTCTGAAATGGGTGGAGGTATCCTTTCCGTTGTCGAAGTTAAAAAACACCTTGCCCTCTTTGGAAATGAAGATCGTCATGATATCATTATCCGGGGCCTGCTTTTCTGACACCGAATTGGGTGTTTCGATCGGCGCAGCTTCCTGTGGACGGAACGAGGTGGTCAACATGAAGAAGGTTAACAGCAAGGAAAACAAATCCACCATAGGCGTCATGTCTATGTGCGGAGATCTTGCCGGATGTTTAATTTTTGGCATAGGATTCT
>CAIYQH010000463.1 GCA_903928285.1 uncultured Bacteroidales bacterium | reverse complement strand
GTGAAATCCTGAACCACATCACCCAGAAAATAGTGACCGTCAAAGCACAGCCAACACCCAAAATGATGGAACTTATCGCCAAATTAGAAGCACCGCACTAAAAGGGACAAGTCAGGAGTCAAAGCCGGCCTGCGTTGCATGCCGGCTTTTTTATTTTCACCATGTATCAAACAAAATAAAGGATTCCGGGTTCCCGTGTCATCAAGCCAAACACCCCCGGTGACGCAACTTTTTTCATCCCCGCACCATCGTAACTGCAATTTTTGTAAGTTTGGCCATCTCTGGAAAATCCCCCAAAAAACGGTACTCCAACCTATGAAAGACAAAATTACACCCTCCAGAATATCCGTTTTGGTGATCGTCTTCCTGATGACCTGTGTTTCGGCAAACCTGAACTGGGGCAAAGACCACTGGAAAGAGATCATCCTTTCTGACGGCAAGGGATATTACGCCTACCTACCTGCAATTTTCATCTACCACGACCTGAACCTCGGTTTTTTCGACAAAATTGAGAAACAGGATTATTATAACAAATTCCTTTTTTACGATTACCGCGCCAATGGGAACGGGAAGGTGATCGACAAATATTTCTGCGGTACCGCCCTTGCGGAATTGCCCTTTTTCCTCACAGCCCATGTCCTGAGCAGTTCATTGGGCTACAAGGCAGACGGTTATTCAAACCTCTATCACATCCTTGTCAGTATCGCCGCTCTTTTTTACCTGTTCACCGGACTGGTTTTCCTCAACGCCACAATGGGCGGGTATCACATCAGGGAATGGGAAAAAACGGTGATCCTGTTTGCCGCAGTTTTCGGCACCAACCTGTTTTACTATGCGGTTCGGGAACCCTCCATGTCGCATGTGTTTTCGTTTGCCTTTATCAGCATTTTCCTATTCTGCAGCAGGAAATTCTTTCTTACCCTTAAACCAGGATATGTTCCTGTCCTGGGCTTTGTTTTAGGGCTGATTTTCCTGATCCGGCCTGTCAACGCACTTATCCTCTTTATCCTGCCCTTCGCAGCCGGGTCAGTTCTTACTTTCAGAAAAGGGTTGGGAACAGCCTTCAGAAAGCCCCTGCCTTTGATTGCCGGGATGCTGTTATTTATAGGCATTGCCTCGGTCCAATTTATTATCTACAAGATCTCAACAGGAAAATTCTTCATTGACTCCTATGGTGACGAAGGGTTTAATTTTCTCCGTCCGCATATTGCCGATATTCTGTTCAGCTACAAAAAAGGATTGTTTTTATATACGCCCCTTTACCTGCTAAGCTTTGCGGGGTTGTATTTCCTGTGGAAATCATCCAGGTTCAGTGTTTACGCATGTTTTGGTTTTTTTATCATGATCACCTATGTGTTTTCCTCCTGGTGGAACTGGTATTACGGCGGGAGTTTCTCCTCAAGGGTATACGTAGAATTCATCCCGGTTTTTATGATCCTGCTGGCAGCAGCCCTGCATGGAATTGCCGGAAAATACCGGAAAGGAGCCTTTGTCGCGCTCATCGTCCTCCTGACGATCCTCTGCCAGGTCCAGACATACCAGTACCGGTATTACCAGATCCACTGGTCGGAGATGACCAGGGAAAAGTACTGGGAGGTATTCCTGCGGATTGATAAACTGGTTAAATAGGGCCTGCTGGTTATGTCAATATAGGTTGGATTGAGGATCTGAAAAAAATATCCTGTCTTGAAAAGTTCCCTATTTTCACCCTAAATCATCCACCAATGTTAACGCTACCTTAACCCTTATTGAACGCTATAAGCCAGAAACGTTAATAAAAGGTTGAATATCCCTTGGAGAATGTTAATAACCCCTTGGAGAATGTTAAATATCCATAGGAAAACACAATAAAAACAGCTGAATCACAAGGCATTCAGAAAGTATCAGGAGCTCCTGAAACAAAAATCGAAGGGAAAGTCCGGATCATTCATCATTTTTCAAAGTACACTGAAAAATGTATTTCATGGCCGTGGTCCGGGTCAATGGTGTCAAAGATGCATTTCAACCCGGCGGCCGAATCCAGTTCAGGCTTGCGGATAGCCCAGCCCGTTAGGGCAAACCAGTTCTCCCAGATAATGATGTCGGCCGGCTTTCGACCGGCAAGGTTAACCCTGGTTAAATCAACTCTCCTCTTCTTATCAAACCAATCCACATCCATGGCTTCGCAAATATAGGGATGGCCGCACACAAGCCGGCACCCTGGCGCTACCCTTGCTTTAACAATCTTCGCAGTGGCCAGCGCTACCTGCTGGTCCTTTGCAAGCATCATGTCCTCTTTCCAGTTTACTGCGGCTGGGCCGGCGGTAAAAGGAAATATTGCAACGGCACCTATAATAAAATTCCGTAAAATCGTCCGGAATATGCTGTTTCTTCCAGCAAAACCGCCTTCGGTTAACAGGTTAAAACCAAAAAGCGCAATGATGGCAACCAGCGGCATCACCCCGATCAAAACCCGCTTCAACCCCATCGAATTAAAAATCCCGAAATACCAGAACAGGGTATGAGCAACGAAAAAAAAGATGAAGCCCGGCAGAACCAGGAGATCTACTTCCGTCCTTTTCTTTTTCCTGAATGCACCGATGATCAATCTTAAAAATCCCACGATAAATAAAAGGTAAACCGGGAATCCCAACACATAAAACAATTGCCGGGCAAAATGGAGGAGACCCCCGCTGCCATAGGGACTGCTCAGCGAAGCATAGGGTATCCTGGTGATTACCCACAGGATATCGTGATGCACAAAATACCCGGCAAAGGTATACACCACAGAGCCAAAAAGCAGGAAAGGAAGGACTTTCCATTGCTTAATACAAAAAAAATAAAAGCCGAACACGCCCATCAGAACCAGCCCCTCCGACCTGACAAAGGGCAAAAAGGAGATAAGGATGGCGGCTGCCTGATATTTGTGTTTTACAGCAAGGAAAAGACCTGCAGCGACGAACAGGGCAAACAGGGGCTCGGTCAGTCCTGAAAAGGTTAAAATATAGTAAAGTGGTGTAAAGATGATAAGCAATGCCCCGACAGACGGGTTTTTTATATGCAGCGCCTCTCCCGTTTTAAAGGTCAGCGCAATGGTAAGCAGGACGGTCAGGGCATTGAAAATCTTGATTCCGGTGAATCCAAAATGGGCAAACGGGAATGCAAGCAGGACAAAAACAGGTTTCCCCCACATGTCGAAGAACAGCGCCTGATGTGCCGGCGCGTACTTCGCGAACAGAAAATGCAACACACTGTCGCCTGCATCACCCGTCCCGTTGAAAATGGTAATTGTCACCGTGGCAATGACTGTGTAAAAAATCAGAATAAGGGATAATGACTTTTTCATAAATAAAGGCAACGATTCGAACTCAAACTGCCGTATCAGCAAAGTTTCCGGGTCACTTCATCCGGGTAAGCCTGGTACCGGTAATATCGGAGGAAAAAATAACCTCGTAATTCCTGTTCTCCACCCCGGCAGTATCCGTCGTAAAGAT
>CAIYQH010000462.1 GCA_903928285.1 uncultured Bacteroidales bacterium | reverse complement strand
ATCAGCAACAACACGACCATTAAATAATATAAGCTATGAAAAAATTAATCCTTTTCAGCCTGGTTAGCCTGATGCTCTTTGCCGGTGCAATCGTGAGCAAGGCTTCGGTACCGGCCTGCACAGCTCCATGTGGTGTTTGGATTAAATTCGAGTTATGCTTTCATCGACCTAAATTGCTCTGTAAATCCGGCTTTGGCATTTGCATGGATGTTACCGCCGGTATCGACAATTCAGGTTCTTCCGCCGACAAGGCGATGTGTCCCGTAAAAGCAATGATCAACGATCGCAACCAGCTGATCCTGGAGGTTACGGCCGAGGCACTTGCCAACTATGAGTATGGCGCCGCACTGCCCAATTTCAAGGATAAAACGGCAATCACGCTCGAGGAACCCTACACCTTGTCGCCTGGCACCTGTAAAGCGCTTGGTTCCTTATCCCCCATTACCATCAAGGCGGGAACCTACCCGGTTTCCTTTGCAAACGGGATTTATACTGTTGTCTTTCAATTGTAGCGATCCCTGCCGGATGGCTGCCTTTATCCCGGGCAGCCATCCGGCATTTGACCAATGTCCTGAAACCCCTTAAAAACCAGTCGCATGAAAACACTCATTACATTATTGAAAGGTCTCATTGTCGCTATACTGCTGTCGGTAGCCCCGGGCTGCAGGGTATACACCCATCTGATGTACGGGATGACCATGCCCAAAGAGCAAACGCCTGAAGACCTGATAGGTTTTCTCGAAAAAAACAAATTCCCGGTCACCAACCTGTATATGTTTGCCGACTCAGCTTCCTATGTGCAGATGATGAAACACCCGGTATTCAGTAAAAACCTGCTGACCCATATGATTTTTACCCGGAACGGGACCCTGCTGAAACGGGATACTACCAATTGTCAGTGGTGGGGAGACGAGGTCATCAGGGTATTGCACCCCGATTCCTCCTACCAAACCACCCCTGGCTTGTGTCTCGACGAGTTACTCTTCCGGATCAAGCCCTTTGGCAAGTCGCCGCCCTCCGACACCCTGGGAAAAAAACCTGATTTTACCATGATCGTTACCTGGGCCAGATTTATCGGCAAATACAACTACCGCCTCTTTGACCTTGAAAAGGCGGTCAAGGCAAACAAAAATGCCAGGATCAGGCTGATCTGGCTCAATTTCGATATGCAGAAGGAATGGCATATAGCCAAACATCACAAGGTTTCGGCGCATTAAACAAGAACAAGTTCAATACCTGAAGGTTTATGGAGCTGTCGTATCAACAGCCGGATGGATATGGCAAAAATAGGCGTTGCGGTTGTCGTGGGTCTCCTCCTGATTCCACCGTTTTCTTTGGCTCAGCCCAGGACATGGTTTGATTCACTGATGCTTGTCAACCTGGGCAGCCTGGCGCCGGCTGGTAGCCGGCTGGTTAGTTTCCGGGTGCTGCAGGAAGCAGATTATTCAATCAGTTGTTCCGGCCAGTTTTTCTGTAACAGGCCCCATGAACCAAACCTCAGGGAACTATTGCTCCTGCAGCACATCCGGTACCAATTGGCCATCATCGGCGAATCCAGGTTTAAGATTAACAATTCGTTTGTCCAGGACCTGGGAGTCGAATGTTTCATCGACAGCATAACGCGTTTTCAGCCTGATGAGAACACGATGATTACCAGGGCGGAAATAAACCTCACCCGCCACCTCCTCTTTTCATTTTTTTCACAGATGACAACGCGGCTGTTCAATACCTATGTTTATTCCACAGGCCCGAATGGAAACCGGTATAAAGTATTGAACGGTTCGTTTCTCACACCGCTGTTATGGACCTTTTCAGGCGGACCGGCATGGACGCTTCCCGGCTATGCCACGCTTGACTTTGGTGTAACCTCCGGGAAAATTACCTGGATCAGGAACCGCGGAATTTACGATCAACTGAAGGTTACCAGCTTCTATGGGGTCCCAAAGGGGAAAAATCATGCCTTCGAATTCGGACTGAGCATGCATATGCTGGTTGATCACAACTTTACAAACCGGCTCCACTGGAATTGCGACCTGCTCCTTTTTAAAAACTACCTGAAACCGATCGATCTTACCCTCACCAACCTGATCGGGATCAAAATCAATAAAATTTTGAAAACCTCCATCCGCACGCATGTTTCCTATGAATCGGCCGTGAGTAAGACCCTGCAGGTTGAAAACCTCATCACCCTGGGATTCAGGTTTACCTTTTAACTTGTGAATGTATTAACAGATTGAAGGTTTTTGTGTTTGGAAAAAAAGTAATTTTGCTCCTCCAATACTCAACCCGCTATGTTAAAGATTACAAAACATCCGATTCTGGAGATTCAGGAAACAGAAAAGACACTGTTTTTATTTGCAGGACAGCAGGTCGCAGGCGAGAAGGGATTTACCATCGCCGCAGCCCTGCATCAGGCCGGGCACCCGGTACACAGCCATAGTCTCACCAACCGCGAACGCAGCCTTGAATGCGGGATCGGCAAGTGCGGCGCCTGTGAAATGCTGGTCGACGGCCAGATAAAACGTATCTGCATTACCGTTGTCGATGGCGTGAAAGAGGTCAGGGAAATTCCCCGTGATTATGCACCTTACAGTGTTCCCGTAAAGAAAGATGTGGCGGTGAATGTGTATAAAACTACCGTAGCCATTATCGGGGCCGGCCCGGCAGGACTGGCAGCCCGTGAAGAGCTTAACAAACACCATGTCAGCAATATCGTCATCGATAACAATGATAAGATCGGCGGACAATTCCTGATGCAGACCCACCAGTTCTTCTTTTTCGAAAAGGCAAGGAAATTCGGGGGAATGCGTGGTTTCGATATCGCTAAAACCCTTGCCGGGGAAAACCACGAAGGTATATTCCTGAATTCAACGGTGTGGGATATCATGGAAGGTGGCCGGATTGCCGTGAAAAATATCCGCACCGAAGAGATCTTTTACGTCGATGCCGAAAACCTGATCGTGGCAACCGGGGCCGTGCCCTTCATGCCCACCTTTGAAAACGACGACCTGCCGGGCGTGTTTACCGCCGCGGTAGTTCAGAAGATGATGAACCAGGAGCTTACCCTGTTGGGCAGGAACATCCTGACCGTAGGGGCCGGCAACATAGGTTACCTCACCTCTTACCAGCTGATGCAGGCGGGAGCCAGCGTTAAGGCCATTCTTGAAGCCATGCCCCGCGAGGGCGGATTTCCTGTACAGGCCAACAGGGTGCGCCGGCTTGGAATCCCGGTGCTGACCTCCCATATTCTGCTGAAGGCGATTCCAAACAGTAACCACGACGGAATCATTGGCGCCGTGGTTGCCGAATGTGAGAACTTCAAGCCGATCCCGGGAACCGAAAAAATCATCGACGGCATCGATGCCATCAATATTTGTACCGGACTTGTCCAGGATGACCAGCTGCTCATCAAAGGCAACGAAATCTTTGGACGTCATTGCTTCGGCGCCGGTGATGCCATCCGCATCGGGGAGGGGACCAGCGCCGTTCTCCGCGGGAAACAGGCTGCTTTCGATGTTCTTCAGGAGCTTGGCGAACACTATGACTACGATGAATACCTCGAATTGTCGAAGGAGTACATCGACTCCCAGCAGCATCCCATCAGGGTTATCCCCGAGCCCGCCCGGCCCGACCGTGAACGGATGCATGAGAAGGGCTTTGTGCTGATCGATTGCCTTTACGGCTTTGCCTGCAACCCCTGCGCCTTTGCCTGTCCGCATGGCGCCATAACCAAATCCTCCACCAGTACCGTACCGGAAATCGATTTCGGAAAATGCATCGGTTGCATGGATTGTGTATATCAGTGTCCCGGTCTGGCGATTTTCGGTTATAACCTTAAAAAGGACTGGTTGTTCCTGCCCATCGAATATGAAGTAGACGAGAAGGCGGAATGCTTCCTGGTCGACAATTTCGGAAAAAAGCTGGGCGAAGGCATCGTGGATAAGGTGCTGCGCAAACCCAACAAGACCAATATTGCCCGGGTTCGCTCTCTTACCCTCCATGGCGAGGAACTCAGCAATGTTAGGGGATTTATCGTAAAGCAAAACTACCCCGCTGCCGTTGAGTTCAAGCCATACAGCAGGGAGGAAAAGGAGGCAACCTATGTATGCCATTGCGACGATGTGACCCTGGATGAAATTTTGGATACCATCGGCGACCGCAGGTTCATCTCGGTTGATGAGGTAAAACACACCACCCGCCTGGGCATGGGCGCCTGTCGCGGAAAGCGCTGCATCAAACGGTTGAAATCAACTCTTTACGGGTCGGGCATCTCCATCGTGGGCGAACCCACGCCGCGCGGGCCGCTTTCAAACCAGGTTGCCATGGGCGAACTATACCCCCGCCTGGTTCACGAAAATGTGATCACCAGCCTGAACGGGCAAAAAACCAAAAAGATCAGGGTGAAATCGCTGATTGCCGGCGGCGGCATCGGCGGCAGCGCCCTGTTCCGCTACCTGAGCGAGGCAGGGATGAACCCCGTGTTGCTGAACTACGGCCGCGGTGCCTCCTGGCGCAATATTGCAGGGGGACGGCCTAACTTTTCATTGCCCGAACTATCGGAGGTTGCCACCCGCAACCATGAAATTTTCAAAGAGCTGCAGGACATCCATAACATCGATTACAGAAAGGGCCTCTACGTGACCTTTGCCCACGATGACCAGATGTACAGGGCGTTGGTCGATTCCATGTCGTGGTCTGATGCGTACATGGTGGAACCTAAGGACTTTGTAAAGGAAATTTCGCCGCGTATCAACCCGAACCTCTCCGGTTACCAGGCCGCGCTGATCACCCGCGATTGCTGGCAGGCGACCCCCGGCCGGGTCATCGACCTGATCAGGAGGATCGGTATTGACAAGGGAGGAAGGGTTGAGGAGGATTGCAAACTCATCCATGTAAGCAAGACCGGAGGGCTTTATACGGTGCTGGTCCAGAACCACCAGCACAAATATGTGGAATACGAAACAGAGGTCTTTATCAATGCGCTCGGACCAGAAGGGGAGAAATTTGCCCGTCAGCTGGATATCGAAACCGGCTTGTATCCTGTCAAACACCAGGCCTTCATCACACGCCGTCTGCCCATGCTCGGAAAGGATGGCGCACCACTGCCCATGCTGATCGACCGCAGGCGGTACAAGGGATTTATTGCCGTCTATGGCCAGCAGCTTGCCGAAACAGGTCAGATCATCGGCTGTGCCTCTCCCGCCGTTGAACCGATGGAGTCGGGAAAGAATATCAAGATCAACTCAGTCGATTTTGTCGAAATTGCCTCGGAGATCTTCACCAACTGGATCCCGGAACTCTCCTCGGTGGGATTCCAGGCGGTCTGGGCCGGCTACTATGTGGAACCCCGCATGGTCATCGACCCGGAACTCGGGCTCTTCCTGGGCTTGCGCGGCCAGGGGTTCATGCTGGGACAGTACCTTGCTAAAATATATGTCGATAAGCTTATGGGCCGCAACGTCCCGGATTATTTCGACCGGTTGAAGATCCATGGCGACGGCATGCTGGAAAAAGCCTTCAAATAAAGCTTGATCCGCCGATCTACATGTTCAGCTGAAATCAGCCCCCCACAAACAACGCCTTGATAATATGGGAGGCCATCTTGGGATTTTCCTTCAGCCTGCGGGTTGAATAGCCAAACCATTCCTTCCCGTATGGTACATAAACGCGCATCGTATGCCCCTTGTCAACAATGGATTTCCGCAATTCGGGGGTAACGCCGTATAACATCTGGAACTCATATTTATCTTTCGGCACACCGTATTTCTCTATAAGTTTAAATGCCCCTTCCACCAGCAGTTTGTCATGTGTGGCAATCCCCGGGTACATCCCCTTTTGGAACAAATACTCCAGGTCTTCAAGGTAATGATCATTGATCTCCTGGTACCTCTTCCAGGCAATGCTTTCATGCTCCACATAGATGCCTTTACAGAGCCTGAAGTTCAGCGGAGTCGCGGCATTGTGCGCAGGTTCCAGCCCCCTGATATCCACAGGCGTACGTTTCATATAGGCCTGCAGCACAAGTCCGACGTTGGCAGGGAATTCTTCATGCAGTCTGCGGAAAAGCGCCACCTCCAGGTCGGTACATTGTGAATCCTCCATGTCAACCCGCACAAAATTCCCATAAGAGGCAGCCTTTGCCACAATCTCCCTGATGTTGCGGTAACAGGCTTCAGGGTCGAGCAGCAAACCAAAGCTGGTAGGCTTGAGAGAATAGTTGCCATCAATGTTTTCCTGCTCGATCCTGTCAATGATCTCCAGGTAGCTGTTTTTGTTTTCTGTGGCCTCCTCAAGCCGGGTGATAAACTCTCCCAGGAGGTCGATGGTGATTTTGACCTTCTGGCTGTTCAGGTGTTGGCAAACCCTGATGGCATCCTCAATGGTTTCACCGGCAATATACTTCTTTGAAAAGATCCATACCAGCCCCTTGGGCATCAATGGAAGCAGTTTGGTTATCAGTTTGTTGATCATTTGACTTCAGGGTTTAAGGGTAAATCAGGGACACAAACATACAGAATAATCTGATTTCAGGTCACGGGGAGTTACAAACAACCTATATTTGCCGGAAAACGGGGAATTTGAAATGTGTGGCCGGGGAACTCGGTATTTCCAGTCATTCAGATACAATCAAACCCCGCTCTGTTTTGCATGATCCTGTTTTAATTGGACCGGATGTTATCAGGTATTTGGTATTCATCAAATTAATATTTACTTTTGCAGACTTTTTTGAGGATAAATTGAATAACCGGGAGCAATATCAGATTGCGTTCAGCGGGTTGAAACCCGGCACGCATGTGTTCGATTTTATGATCGGTAAGTTGTTCTTTGATCAGGTTGAAGATACTGAAATACTTGATGGTACGGTTACAATATCGGTTACCATGGCGAAGGAGGAACGTATGATGGACCTCCATTTTGTCATTGCCGGAACCGTGAAGGTTTCCTGTGACCGCTGCAACGAGTCGATGGATGTTCCCGTTATGGGAACCGAACGGCTGATTGTAAAGTTAGGGGATCATTATTATGAAGAGAGCGAAGATGTTCAGGTTATTCCGGATACGGCATACCAGTTCGATCTGAGTCCCTTCATCTATGAATATATCCATTTGCTGTTGCCCATCCGCAGGGTTCATCCCGAAGAGGGAGAGGGGAACAACCGGTGTGATCCTGAAATGTTGAAAAAGTTAGAGGAGCTGAACAGGCACCATGCTGCCGATCCCAGGTGGGAAGCGCTTGGTCAGCTGAAGAAGAAAAATTAATTATAAATTGTAAATAAATAGTATTATGCCACATCCGAAACATAAAATTTCCACGACCCGCAGGGACAAGAGAAGAACGCATGACAAAGCAGTTGCCCGTACCACCATCGTATGTT
>CAIYQH010000461.1 GCA_903928285.1 uncultured Bacteroidales bacterium | reverse complement strand
CGGTAATTCTGTTCGAGTTTGAACACCTGGTGATCGGGGTAGTCGCTCTTGAAATTCAGGATATTCTGGATATTGGCTCCGCGGAAAGCGTAGATACTCTGCGCATCATCGCCGACCACATAGATATTTTCGTTGTTGGCAGCAAGTTTTTTAATGATCAGGTACTGGGCATAGTTGGTATCCTGGTACTCATCGACCAGGATATACTGGAATTTCTGTTGGTATTTGTACAGCACATCCGGGAAGTCGCGCAGCAGGATGTTCATGTTGAAGAGCAGGTCGTCAAAGTCCATGGCCGACGCCCGGCGCAGCCGGCCCTGGTACTGGGTGTAGAGCTGTCCTGTCAGGGGTTTCCCGGCGCCGATATCATATTCCCTTAGTTCAGGGCTCTCGTTGTAAGCCTCCGCCGAAAGCAGGCTGGTCTTCGCGCTGGATATCCTGCTGAGGATATAGCCCGGAAGGTAGACCTTGTCATCGAGGTTGTTTTCCTTGATGAGGTTTTTGATGACCCGTTTGGTGTCATCGGTATCATAGATGGTATAGTTTTGCGGATAGCCCAGCAGATGGCCCTCGATGCGCAGCACCCTTGCAAATACCGAGTGAAAGGTTCCCATCCACACATTGGCTGCTTCGGGTCCGACAAGGTGTACGATTCGCTCCTTCATCTCCCTGGCAGCCTTGTTTGTAAAGGTGAGCGCCAGGATATGAAACGGATCCACCCCTTTGTTCACGAGATAGGCCACCCTGTAAGTAAGCGCCCTGGTTTTTCCTGAACCAGCGCCTGCAATCACCATCACCGGCCCTTCGGTCGCCATTACCGCGGCCCGCTGGGCCTCATTCAACTCATCGAGAATATTTTCTGACATGATTTTAAATAAGGTGCAAAAATAGGGGTTTAGGAGAAACGACTTCATGTTGGTTGATAACAATTTAGTATTTTTACCGGCGGAGGCAGGTGAAAACAGGGCAGGAGAGGTTCGTTCGGACCCTGAATATCCACGGACCGAAGGCGGTTGGTGGGCGTGAAGCGGTTTGTGGGGACATAATTCCGGAATATTCTCACCTTGCCAGGAATGGTTGGTTAAATGCCAGATGAAATATATGTTGATTTTTCAGTCAAACGGGATCACGATTTTCCAGGTTGCCAATTTCGGGTTGATTCTGGTATTACTCATCCTGTTTTTACGTTACCTGTGGATTACCTTTATCAACAGGGAAGGAACCCCCGTTGAATGGCAACATGCGGTGAAAACGGGCAGGGTATCTGCACGGTTAAAAAACATGGAGCGACGGTATCCCGACAAGGTGCGGTTTTACAACTGGTGGTTCCAGGTTGAACGGCTCAAGCGGGAGCGGGTTCCGGGAGCTTTTGCAGAACTGGGGGTATATAAAGGTGCAAGTGCGGCAGCGCTTCACCAGATGGATCCGCAGCGCCCACTCCACCTGTTTGACACCTTCAGCGGTTTCACTGCGGGAGATCTGATGCATGAAACGGGTGAGGCAGCAACCTATACTCCTGCTAATTTCTCCGACACCAGCGTTGAATTGGTGGTGAAGAAGATCAAGGGTAATAAAAATATTTTCATCCATCAGGGATATTTTCCCGATTCAGCCATTGGTTTTAAGGCAATGGTGTCCCTGGTGAATATTGATGCCGATCTTTACCTGCCTACCAGGGCAGGACTTGATTTCTTCTACCCGCTGTTGTCGCCGGGGGGTGTTATCATCATCCATGATTATCATTATAAATGGCCGGGGATCATCAGGGCGGTGGATGAATTTTTAACAACTGTCCCGGAACAGCTGATCCATCTGCCCGATATCGATGGCACTGTAATGATTATCAGGAACAAATAATTTTTCATTTTTTTTCACCTTTTTCTTGTTTGGGTCAAAATTAATTTTACCTTTGCACCCTCGAAAACCATATTATGTTTTCGATTGAATTACAAGCCGGAAACGGCAAGGAAACCTGACAAAGTGAGACAGCTATAGGTTTCAATCACACTCAAACGACGATTGTGGTAGAAAGTCTCGCGAAATTCATTCCCTTCCTTATTTTTTCCGGCCCGATAGTTCAAGGGCAATTCCCGCCTCGTAGAGGCGGGTTATAACCCGCCTCTTATAAAAAGATTCACCAAAGTGTTGGTAGTGTAAATTTTATTTGTACTTTTGCACTCCCAATTTCAGGGAAAATTTGTAAAAAAGTTTATAAAACCATTGATATGCCTACGATTTCGCAACTGGTTCGAAAAGGAAGAAAAAAATTAGTGGATAAAAGCAAGTCGCCCGCTCTGGACTCCTGTCCTCAGCGTCGTGGCGTTTGTGTGCGTGTTTATACCACCACACCGAAAAAGCCAAATTCGGCTATGCGTAAAGTTGCCAGGGTTCGTCTCACCAATGGGAAAGAGGTAAATGCCTATATCCCCGGTGAAGGCCATAACCTCCAGGAACACTCCATTGTTATGATCCGTGGCGGTCGTGTGAAAGACCTCCCCGGTGTACGTTATCATATCATCCGCGGTGCGCTTGATACTTCCGGAGTGGAAGGCCGTAAACAACGCAGAAGCAAATATGGCGCCAAACGTCCAAAAGATAAAAAAGCAAAATAAGCGTAAAGACGCATAATGATGCGTCTTAACAATAATAAAGACCATGAGAAAGTCAAAACCAAAAAAAAGACCCATTCTTCCTGATCCCAGATTCAGCGATGTTCTCGTCACAAAATTCGTGAACAACGTCATGATGGCCGGAAAGAAAAACATTGCTTACGAAGTCTTTTACGAAGCGATCGACACTGTCTCTGAAAAGACAAAAGAAGATGGCCTTGAAGTATTCAAGAAAGCGCTGGCCAATGTTACTCCTTCAGTGGAGGTCAGAAGCCGTCGTATTGGTGGCGCCACCTTCCAGATCCCTTCGGAAATCCGCCCTGGTCGTAAAAGTTCCATTGGCATGAAGTCGCTGGTTAACTACGCCCGCAGACGTCACGAAAAAAGCTTCGGTCAGAAACTTGCCGCCGAGATCATGGCTGCCTACAAGGAAGAAGGCGCTGCTTACAAACGTAAAGAAGATACCCACAGAAT
>CAIYQH010000460.1 GCA_903928285.1 uncultured Bacteroidales bacterium | reverse complement strand
GCTTTAGTGTAAATTCAATTATGTACATATCAGTCAGTTTTACGTTTAATATTCAGAGAATTATAATCTTCCACCAGTTTGTCCAGCTTATCCATACTCAATACCGTATTTTTTGTGATAACCCTGTTAAGAAGTTTATCTGTTCCGGGCGCCGATTCTGACGACTCTTCGGTTTCCTTTGCCAGTTCCATCAACCTGAACAGGTCGTTCACCTTGTCGCGTTCCTGCTCATAGCCTGTCCTTATTTTAAGTTCAGCTTTTAAATGTTCCTGGCTTTGCTTCCTTTCCTCCTCCTTTTCGTACAGTTCCCTTAATTTTGTTGCTGTTTTAAACCACAGACAGGTCAGGTAAAAGGCAAAGAGGATCATGCCTGCCACCAGCAGTACCTGGCAGATCCCACCGGAAATCAAGGGGATGATGCTCCCGCAGTTTGTGGAATTCTCTGAAAAACATTTTATAGGCTGGTTCTGGGTTTCCGTGACAACCCGGGTACAGCACACGGGATCGGTCGTACAATGAAGTGGTCTCCAAATGACCAGGGCAGCACCGGCAAACAGGAGCAGCACCGCCACGCAAACCAGGATTTTACAAGGCAAGGGTTTCATACCATTGGGTTTAAGGTTATCAATTGATTAAGGTGAAATAATAGACCAGTGAGAAGATAAGGGTTACGACGATCAGACCTGCCAGGAAAATCATGATGTTCCATTTTTTCCTGCGCTGACGGTCGATGAATAAATAGATTACAGGCCCGAGAGCAAGCGGTAACAGGAGCCATAACGGACTTGGCAACCCTGTTTTATTTGCAAGCAAAGGCGGTAACACTATCATCCCGATAAAACTCATGACAAAGGTCGGCAGGATAAAAAGCGCCCCGATGATGGTCAGCAATTCAATATTCCGGCTCTGTTTCTGATCCTCCACCAGGGTGATATAGCTGTGCAACTCCTCGATCTCCTGGTCAAGATCCTTCACATTGCGCTCGATCTGCATATGCTCCTGCATCATGTTATACAGTTCGATGCCCTGCTCCTGCGCCGTCACTTCGCGGAAATAGATGCGGTTCACAAACCTCAGATACTGTTTGTACAGGTTGCTGACCCGCTCGGAGAGGGCAACCTTTTTATTTTCCTTCATTGCCGATATCCCGGTAACCTCGTCAGAAAACCGGAGAATGCAGGCGCGTTGAACGAGACACAACTCGCATAGTTTATAATACATGGTCTGCATATGGTTCACCAGGAAGGCGGCATTGTTATCCCTGAGTGTTTTCAGCGACCCCGTGAGACATACGAACGAGTACCTGTTCACACCGTAAAAGGTACCATAGTCGCTCCACCGTGTGTAGGTATGCTTGCGGATGAGGTTGCGCATCATCTGCTGGTTCTGGCAGGTATTGTTTCTCTGGTCGTTGAACATATACTTATACCACCAGTCCGACTGCAGGTAGGTCAGTTTGCCATCTTTATCCCTGCAGTGGTCTTTGGTATTCGCATGCAACTCATCGATGATATCGTCATTTCCATACCAGCAGATCACAAACATCCGGTCGTCGAGCAATGGTGACAGAAAGACCTTGGTATCCTCCGACTTCATATCAGCCTCATCCACGGTCAGCGGGATCCTTCTCAGGAGGTATTTCAGATGTGCCGGCAACTGGAAGGGGTTTGAGGCAAATCCGCCATGATGCCTGAAGGTTTCAAAGGTTTCGGTCGCTTCATCGGCGATCACCCTGAATTCCCTGGCAAGCTCTTTCTTCATGGTGATATCAAGCCCTGCGGAAAAATCGGCGATGCCAAATTGTTCCTGGGTACCGATGTATTTACTGTCGATGGCGAAGAATGGAGGATAGAGTCGCCGGCCAGCCTGGTTAATGTCCAGGATATCATCCGGACCACTTTGATGTTTCAGCCGGTTGTTCAGGTGGAAAGAAAGAACGCCTACCCCTGTGGAGTAAAGATGCAGGATGATCGAATCGATATGCAGGGAATATTCCTTGAAAGTGTTGTTCTGAAAATCGGTACAAACTTTAAAATTATAGGTATAGGTGTCAGGAGCAATGTCATAAAAAAAATTGGCCAGCAGGGCCTTCTCATTTTCCTTACCCTCATCAAACAAGGCCTTCCGCGCCATATCATAAAAATAATTGTACTCGTTGTAATTTAAAACAGTATCCGTTTTATAAGGCCGTTTCTTCCATTCGGTACCGTCAAACAGCTCGACAAGCCGGGGCAGATCCGTGCGTTGTTCAAGGGTTTTATGCCTCATCTGGCTTCCCGAGAAATACCACTGAAACGGGAACAGAAATACGTGGTAACTGTAAAGTTCATTTTTATGCATGATTCACCGTTTTAATGATGATGGAAATAAGATATTCCTTGTCGTGACAGGTTGACAGTCCTTGTTCCGTAATTCCTGCAAAACCATGAATGCCCCCGCCCGAATAGAATTGCTCACCGGAAACAATATAGGAAAACAGTGAAGGCAGCAATCCCGCATTGGTTCCGTAATAAACCAGTCCGTGGTCGCTTACAATGATGAGTTGCTGAAACGGATAGAGCAAATCTGTTATCGCCGAATACTTCGCAGTCAGAGCCTTGACAATGGTTACTCCGTTTTGTTCTGACCGATGGTCCCGCACCGAACTGGCAGCCAGTTGCTCATCCTCCTCCGTCACCCCCTGTGCCCGCCGGTCGGCCTCCCTGATCCTGTTAATCTCCTCCTGCGTGGCCCCGAACGCCAGCATCCCGGGAATATAGGCGCGGTCGTTGATGGCGGCCAGCTGCTGCTCCCTGGTCAAGGTGACATGCAACAAACAGGCAACCTGCTCGAGCGATGAGGGCAACGCTGATTTTTCGCCATGATGATCGATGGCGATATAACCCGGAGGCAGGGGAATATCCTCCCCCAGTTCCACCCCCACAATATACTTCGAAGCGATGCCGGGCAGCTCCTTTGTATAATGGCTCAGCTGCGCCCCCCATTGCAGATGGTGATCGATAAATTCAATAGAAAATAAAGATGCAGGAGCGTTTATATATTGGATAAGGATATCCCTGATACAGACCATTTCAAGATCATAACCACCCAACAGGAAAGTGTAGCCGATGTTATTTATCATAGATGGTCCAAAAACAAAATCCGGGAAATAAAATGCGGGAATGGAACCTGATAATATTATAACATCTCAAAGATAATTAATTTCTGAATTCAAAATTAATTACCTAATTTATTTAATAAAATTTTAAT
>CAIYQH010000459.1 GCA_903928285.1 uncultured Bacteroidales bacterium | reverse complement strand
CTCCGCATTTCTTCTATGAAAATGCAGCGTATGAGGTTCCCAAGGGAAGCGGCAAGACCTCGATCTTTTCAAATTCCATCTGGATCGGGGGAAAAGACGGTCAAAAGCAGCTCCATTTCGCCGGCGAGCGTTATCTTCAGGGACCCGGCAGCGGTATCGCCGGGAACTTTCCCGACTATTATGTCGGCCCGGTCATGGATTCAGCCAACTATTCCATCACTCAGGACACCACCTGGAGCTATATTTGGAATTTAAAGAAGACCGATATTGATTATCACAAGGCAAATTACAATACCCCGGGGTATAAGCCCATTCACGACATCCTGACTTGGCCCGGCAACGGCAAAACGACCCTGGGACAGGCACCCAAACTGGCCCCCTTTTTCGACCGTAACGGGGATGGGATATACAACCCCTATGATGGCGACTATCCCATAATCAGGGGAGACCAGGCTCTCTTCTTCATTTTCAATGACGACAGGGGATTGCATCTTGAATCGGCGGGGACCAAACTCAGGGTTGAAATCCATGGGATGGCCTATGCCTTCGATATGCCAGAAGATTCGGCGCTGAAAAACACCACCTTCCTGAATTACAAGTTCTATAACCGCTCGCAGAATACCTACGACAGCACCCTCATCGGCATCTTCACCGATATCGACCTGGGTTATGCCATGGATGATTACATCGGTTGCGATGTCGAACGGAACATGTATTACGGGTACAACGGCACACCGGTCGACGGCACAGGACAACCGTACGCCTATGGCGCCAATCCCCCCGTGCAATCGGTAACACTCCTTGCCGGACCCTATATGGATCCCGACGGCATCGACAATCCCCGTTTCGGACCCACCGGGGCCCGCCTGTGCGATTTCAGCGTGAACGGGATCAATTTCGGAGACTCCATCATCGATAATGAACGATATGGTTTACAGCGGTTTGTCTATACAAATAACCCAGGTTCAGGAGTGCCGCAATATATGACCGACCCTATTTACGCACCTGAATATTACAACCTGATGTGCGGAAAATGGAAAGATGGAACGACCATGTTTTACGGGGGAAATGGCCACGCAGGATTTGGCGGGTATGGCCCCGAATGCCGGTTTATGTTTCCCGGCGAATCGGATAGCCTGAACTGGGGTACCGGTTGCGTGCCTCCCAACGGGCCGAAAAACTGGACGGAAACGACAGCCAGCAATGCCCCGGGTGACCGTCGCGGCCTTGGTGTTACCGGGCCCGTCACCTTCAAGCCCGGCGATGCTTTGGATATTGATATCGCCTTCAGCTGGGCACGCGACTGGGGACCGAAAAGCTCCTCCACTTCACTGGCAAAACTCAGGAAGATGGTCGATATCGTCAACAAGGCCTTTACCACCAACAAACTCCCCAACGGCAAGCCATTCAACGGTATCAACGACCATTCCCTGTCGAATGAAAACATGGTTAAAATTTACCCGAATCCATCGCCCGGCCAGTTTACCATCGACTTTGGCGCGGAACCCCTGACGGGAACCACCCCGGTCAGCATCCTGACAAGCCAGGGAGGCTGTGTTAAAACAATAAACGTTGCCCGGGGCAGCCAGACAGTCCGGGCAGATCTTTCAGATCTCCCTGCCGGCATGTACCTGATCTCCTTCATGGGCCGCGAAACCCGTGTGGTTAAGAAGCTCATTATCATTCATTGATTCTTTGAAATCTGCAGAACCAGGAAAAATAGTGATATGCAAAAAAGTCTGCTGTTTTTCCTGGTAATGCTCGTTTCCTTTCATCTCCCTGCGCAGGTCGTTCCCGACCAGTCGATGTTGATGGCCCATGCCCCGCCTGCCTTCCAGGCTGTTTTTAAGACCACAAAGGGCGATTTTACCATCGAGGTGATCAGGGCATGGTCAGCCCCTGGCTGCCGACCGCTTGTACCAATTGCTGAAGACAGGTTTTTACAAAGGGAACAGCCTCTTCAGGGTTCAGAAGGACTATGTGGTCCAGTTTGGCATCAGCGACCTGAAAGAGGTGAATTTTTTCTGGGACAGGCGCCCGGTATACGACGAGCCCGTTACCGGTCATAACCTCCGGGGCACCATCTCCTTTGCCCGCGACGGGATGGTTAGCCGCACCACCCAGCTGTTCATCAACATGAAGGATAATTTCAATCTCGATACGGTGGGTTTCAACGGGCTTCACGGCTTCCCTCCCGTAGCCCGGATCATTTCAGGGTTTGAGGTGGTGACATCCTTCTCTGGCAACTATGGCTTTGAGCCCGCCAACTACCAGGATTCGGTGATGATCCATGGCAACGGCTATCTGAAGGAAAAATTTCCCGGTCTCGACAATATTATCGAAACGGTAATCATTGAAGAATAAAAGTCTATAACGCCGTAAATTCCGTTTTTACAGTGATGTATCCGGGATAGGTGATCTTCATCCCGGCAACATAAATGGTAGGTTTCAGCTTGACGGTAAAACGGGTGGGCTGTTTCCCGACTCCCGCAAGATTAGAGCAGAAATTCACCATGGCATTGGCAGGTTTCCCCGAAAGCACCTGTTTCAGATCAACATTCACCTGAACGGGAATTGTCTGTATGCCCATCGGTGGGATGATAACCGGCTGTTCCACCACGCCATCGGTCATCCTGATATCATCGATAAAGAGGATCCATTCGATCCTGTTAAGGCCTGCTTCACTGTTGTTGGGATTATGCCCCTCCACGTTAACCTGCAGGGTCAACGGGAAAACCGGTCCTGTCAGCCCCGCAATGACCTGGGCGGCATCCATGAAATTCAGGTCGTTCACCGATTTGACATTGTCAAAATTGATTCCGGCGAGTTTTACATGTTCCACTTCGCGGATCCTGAATTCGCATTTTCCCAGGTTCGAAGCCCGTTTTGCCTGCCGGGTCACATCGCAGCCGGTAAATGACAGGGCCACAAGGCAACCCAGGATGATGGCCGGAATTAAAGTTTTGAAAGATTTCATATCTGAAGGTTAATATTCATTCCAGCTTTTTATCTCCATCTCCCCGGGCTTTATTTTACAGAATGCCATGATAAAGGCGGCGGCCAGGTTGGGATTGGTGATGAGTGGTATGTTGAAATCGACGGCCGACCGCCTGATGGAATAATCGTTATCCAGTTCATGTTTTGAAAGATTTTTCGGGATGTTGACCACCAGGTCGATCTTTTTATTGCGAAGGTATTCCAGCACGTTGGGATCGGCCTCCTCGTCGGGCCAGTGCAGCACGGTGGAGGGGATGGCGTTGGCACTAAGAAAATCAGCGGTTCCGGGCGTTGCAAAGATGGCATAACCGTTTTCGTGAAGCTGGCGGCAGCATTGCAGCAGGATAGTCTTTGATTTGGTTGGACCGGAGGAGATCATGATATTTTTCTCCGGGATACGGTATCCCACCGACAGCATCGCCTTGAGGATCGCTTCGTAAAAGGAGTCGCCGATACAACCCACCTCACCGGTCGAAGCCATGTCGACCCCCAGCACCGGGTCTGCCTTCTGCAAACGGGAAAAGGAAAACTGCGGTGCCTTGATACCGATATAGTCGATGTCGAACATCGACTTGTCGGGTTTGGTGAAGGGGATATCGAGCATCACTCTTGTGGCAATATCGATAAAATTGATCTTCAGCACCTTCGACACAAACGGGAAACTGCGTGAAGCCCTCAGGTTGCACTCGATTACCTTGATATCATTGTCTCTGGCAAGAAACTGGATATTGAATGGCCCCGAAATATTGAGGGATCGTGAAATCTCCCGGGTGATCCGCTTGATCTTCCGGATCGTCTCCACATAGATTTTTTGCGGGGGAAAGACGATGGTGGCATCGCCCGAATGAACTCCTGCAAATTCGACATGCTCCGAAATCGCATAGGCTACGATCTCCCCCTGTTTTGCCACGGCATCGATCTCGATCTCCTTGGCCTCCTGGATAAATTCCGAAACCACCACGGGATGTTCCTTTGAGACATTGGCGGCAAGGGTGAGAAAATACTCCAGCTCGCTGTTGTTCGACACCACGTTCATGGCAGCTCCCGAGAGCACATACGACGGGCGGATCAGCAGCGGAAAGCCAACCTGGGAGGCAAAATCGTAAATCTCGTCGAGGCTGCTCATCTCCCTCCACCTTGGCTGGTCGATATCCAATTCATCGAGCATGGAGGAAAATTTGTGCCTGTCCTCGGCATTGTCAATGGAAACCGGTGAAGTACCCAGGATCGGAACATGCTGGTCGTACAACCGCATCGCCAGGTTGTTCGGGATCTGGCCTCCCATGGAAACCACGACCCCTTTGGGATTTTCAAGTTCCACGATATCCATCACCCTTTCAAAGGATAATTCATCGAAATAGAGCCTGTTGCAAACATCATAATCGGTACTGACCGTCTCGGGATTATAATTGATCATGACCGAGCGGAAACCTGCCGCCTTCACGGTGTTCAGGGTATTCACACTGCACCAGTCGAATTCGACGGAGCTGCCAATGCGGTAGGCTCCAGACCCCAGCACGATCACCGACATCCTGTCGTCGGGAAAGGTTACATCGTGTTCCTCGCCGGCATAGGTCAGATAGAGGTAGTTGGTTTGCGCAGGATACTCCGCTGCCAGGGTGTCAATATTTTTAACACACGGGACGATTCCCAGCTTTTTACGATAGGCCCTCACCAGCAGCATGTCGTGCCCGATATCTGCATGCTCCTCTTTGCCGGCAAGCCGTGCCAGCTGGAAATCGGAGAAGCCAAGCCGTTTGGATTCCAGCAGGAGCCCGGCCGGGATCTCCGTAATCCCATTGATGGCCGTAAGAAGCTGGCCGGTGATAAATATGTTCTTCAGCCTGTATAAAAACCACTTATCGATGCGGGTAAGTTCCCATATCCTGTCGACCGTATAACCGGCTGCCAGCGCCTGGGCGATGACGAAGATGCGCGTATCCGTCGGATTTACAAGCTCCTCGTCAATATTCTCAACCTGAAGTTCCTTGTTCCCGATAAAACCGTGCATTCCCTGCCCGATCATCCGGAGTCCCTTCTGGATGGCCTCTTCAAAGGTCCGCCCGATCGACATGATCTCCCCGACGCTCTTCATGCTCGAGCCGATCTGCTTGGAGACCCCTGTAAATTTGCTGAGATCCCACCTCGGGATCTTGCAGACAATATAGTCGAGTGAAGGCTCGAAGCAGGCGGTGGTTACTTTGGTAACCGAATTCTTCAGTTCGTGCAGGCCATAGCCAAGGCCAAGCTTCGCGGCAACAAACGCCAGCGGGTAGCCTGTGGCTTTGGAAGCCAGCGCCGACGAACGCGATAACCGTGCGTTCACCTCGATGATGCGGTATTCCTCCGACCCGGGATTCAGTGCATACTGGATGTTGCATTCACCGATGATCCCCAGGTGGCGGATGACCCTGATGGAAAGTTCACGGAGTTTGTAGTACTCGCGGTTGGTAAGGGTCTGCGAGGGAGCCACCACGATGCTTTCGCCGGTATGGATGCCCAGCGGATCGAAATTCTCCATGTTGCACACGGTGATGCAGTTGTCGTAACGGTCGCGCACCACCTCATATTCAATCTCCTTCCACCCCTTCAGCGATTCCTCAACCAGGATCTGCCCTGAGTAGGAAAATGCGTTGGCTGCCAGCAGGTCAAGCTCGGCTTCGTTGGCGCAGAAACCGCTTCCCTGCCCGCCCAGCGTATAGGCAGCCCTTATGATCAGCGGGAAACCGATCTCCCGCGCGGCAACCCGGGCAGCCTCCAGGTTGGTAACGGCAATACTCCTGGGAGTGGCGGCGTCAATATCATGCAGCATCTTTGAAAACAGCTCCCGGTCCTCGGTCAGGATAATGGTTTCCACGGGGGTGCCAAGCACCTTCACCTTGTATTTCTCCAGGATTCCAGATGTATAGAGCGCAACACCGCAATTGAGGGCTGTTTGGCCGCCAAAGGCAAGCAGGATCCCGTCGGGCCGCTCCTTTTCGATCACCTTCTCCACGAACTGCAGCGTGACCGGGAGAAAATAGACGATATCGGCAACCTCCTCCGAGGTCTGGATAGTGGCAATGTTCGGATTGATCAGGACCGTGCAGATCCCCTCCTCCTTCAGGGCCTTCAGCGCCTGGGAACCGGAGTAGTCGAATTCACCGGCCTCCCCGATCTTGAGCGCCCCGGATCCCAGCACAAGTACCTTTTTTATTTCCTGGAACATGGGAGATCAGATTTTAGAATGGTTGACCATATTGATAAAATCATTGAATAAAAACCGGGTGTCGGTAGGCCCGCCGGAGGCTTCCGGGTGAAACTGAGTGGAGAAAAAAGGTTTTGTCTTATGATGAATGCCCTCGTTGGTCTGGTCATTGAGATTAATGAACATTGGCTCCCAATCATGACCCAGAGTAGTGTCATCCACGGCATAGCCATGGTTCTGGGAGGTGATGAAGGCCCGGTTGGTGCCAAGCCGTAATACCGGCTGGTTGTAACCCCTGTGGCCATATTTCAACTTATAGGTTTTTGCGCCGCCTGCCATGGCCAGCAGCTGGTTGCCCAGGCAGATGCCGAAAATCGGCCGCTCCTGCGAAATGGCCTTTTTGAGATGACCGATGGTTTCAATACACCGCTGCGGGTCGCCCGGGCCATTCGAGATTACCAGGCCGTCGTAATCGTCTGCCGTAAAATCATAATTCCATGGAACCCTGATCACCGTGGCGCCAAGATCAAGCAGGCAGCGGATGATATTGTTTTTCACGCCGCAGTCTACCAGCAAGACCTTTAAATCACCACCCGGATAGACCTTCATTTGCTTAATACTTACCTGTTCAACCAGGTTGTCCTTTGCCGGATCATAAAAATCAATCTCCGCAGGATCCTCCTGCACAAGTTTACCGGGCATGGTACCCTGTTCGCGCAGGTGTTTTGTCAGGGCACGGGTATCGATCCCGCAAATCCCGGGCACATCATGCTCGCTGAGCCAGTCGGAGAGACTTTCCAGCGCGTTCCAGTGACTGTATTCATTGGAATAACCCGCCACAGCCAACCCGGTGATGTGAACATCGTCCGATTCAAAGTATTTCGAAAGTTCCTCCCTGATGACCCTTCCCGGAACACCGTAATTCCCGATCAGCGGGTAGGTCAGCACCAGGATCTGGCCTTTATAGGAGGGATCGGTAAGGCTTTCGGGGTAGCCGGTCATGGCGGTATTAAAGACTACCTCCCCGGCAACGGCCCGCTTCGCCCCGAAGGAACGGCCCTCAAACCGGGTTCCATCACCCAATATCAGTTGCGGCATTCATGCAGTTTTTACAGGTTTCAGTTTGCAAAATTACATCAATGCATCCTTCCTCTGCCGCTTCGCCGCATCAAGTTATGATAAGTTATTAAAAACTGTCAGAGGTTAATCAAAATAAACTTGGTTTCCAGCGGTTTAAAACCGATCCTGGCCGGGTTATACTTTCCCGAAACAGGTTGCTGTTGTGGCCATACCAGGCGCATCATCTCCTCCAGCACATTCACCTCCGATACAGATTTTGCCCTGGTCGCCCCGGCCAGCGTGCCTCCAGACGACGCGACATCCCAGACAGTTAATGAATCAGCCTTCCCGGCGGTTTCGCGGATCTGCAGCAGCACCCCTGTTCCATCTGCCGACGGGCGGGCGGAGATCAGTGTGAGGCTGCCGGTATTCCCTGCGAAAAAGGATTTCGGAAACAGCGCGGTATCGGGTCTGACCGACGCCGGAAACACCCTGTTAAGGAGGGGCACCCTGTTTTCCATCCCGAACCGGGTAGCCAGGATGTTGGAGGGGTCGGCGCCGGAGGTGACCTGGTAGCTCCACTTCAGCTCCCCCTCCTGGCTGGCCAGGAAATTGGTAGTCCAGTAGTTGTTCAGCACCCACGAAAAGATCGCACCGGAGGCAGGATAAGGCTGCTTATTCTTTATATCAGGGGAGGCGCCGGATGAGCCAACCCTGGCAAACTTCCCGAGGTTAAGGTCGCCCAACTGCACCAGGGGGATCTCCGGTGAGACGAATAGGATCTGGCCGCTGTCACTGCGAAGTGAAACAAAGTCCTGGATACCGTTCCAGTCGGAGGCAGAACCGGCAATCTGTTCTATTCCTGCAACCATCGTCCCCCCGGAAACCTCCACCACATGATGGCTTTTAGGTAGCGTGAACGGAAATGCAATATAAACGCCTTCGGGATCGGTCACGGCAAGCTTTTTCATGGAATAGCAGAATTCCACCATTTTCTTGTTGTTGTAGAGTCTGATTTCACACCGGATCCCGGGATCGCCCGCACATCCGGCCATCTGGCCCGTGAGCAGGATACTCTGCCAGACGAGTCCCTCCGTGTAACCGCCCACCCGCACACTGTTCCAGGATTTACGCGTAACCTCATCCAGTTTACCCTGCTCTAATTGACCCCGGTTTTTCCCGAGCCGCTCATAGATAAACTCCCCGGGAGAATAACCTGCGCTATGGCCGGTGAGCTCCCTGTGCCAGCCTTTATCATAAAACCTTGTGATTTTCCCCGATTTCAGATCCACCTCCAGGCGATAAAATTCATTTTCAAGAATCCCGGAAAAGGCTTTGGTTCCTGCTGCTCCCGTTGTTGAAGGGGAAGGCGGAACCGTTGGCTGGTGGATTCCCGATTCAGATTCGATACGATAGGTGGCATATCCCAGCGGCGGAACATCCTGAACATCCAGCATCCAGTAGGTGCCCTCCTCTCGCGACGCAACTGCCTGCACTTTAACCTCATGCCCGCCCCGGTCAACGATCCTGAATTTTTTGTCAGCGGGCAGGATCTGGTGGTCGATATAGACCAGTGTGCTGCCTGAACGCCGCCAGTTCAGGGTGTTGAAGATGGTGATGGTCGGCACCACAGATTTTGGCAGCAACGGTTGCACCTGCCCCATCACCTCCTCCCTGAGGATCCTGTTTTTCTTGACAGCACTCCAAACGAACGACTCCTTCTCTCCCAGCTGAACCACACTGTTTTCACAGAGCGGGTCGGTGATGCTTTCAGCGGCCCCGAAGGTATGTTCATCATAAAAGGCAAGGTCGTCGCTGATCTGTTTCTGCAAATCCCTGATATGCTGATTGGGTTTGATCCCCATGATGGCGGCGATGGACATCAGCCCCTCGTTGGCAATGCAGTCGGAATGTGCCGACCGGGCATAGGCCGTTTGGATTGCAGCCGAACCGAAGCCATCCATCCACCAGTCGGGCCAGGCACCCCTGACAACGGGCAGTTCGCCGGCATGATCTGATTTCATGATCTTTAGGAATTCCGAAATGGTGGCCAGCCGCAACCGGGGCCACACATAGTTCCTGTTCCACTCCTCCACCAGTTTGCATGCGGTGGTCGAGGGAGGAGAATTATCGGTCATGTAGCCGCTGAACTGGATGGCATACTGACTGTAGGGATAACCTTTCCCTGTGATATCCTGCAGGTGACGGAACAGCGCTTTGGCGAAGGTTTCGCGGGTGCTGAGTATCCCCAGGCTGTTTCCGAACATGTAATGTTCGGGCCGGTTAACCAGCAGCCTGTTTCCCGAGGGCGACTCCCACCAGAAGGTGGTAGGCTTATCGAAAGGTTTGAGGGCGCGGGTGTCATTCTGGCCCATATTCAGGTATTCCACGCCGGCCCCCGAGAGGTAATCCACCAGGCACCAGGGAACCCCGTTGATATCGTCCTGCATGGCTGTTTTCACAGGGAATCCCAGCGCCCTGAATTCGCCGATGGGCTGCAGGGTGGCGGCGATGGTGGCCTCATCGGCCAGGTCGGACGAATTCAGGAAAAGGCCGGTAAGTTCAATCCTCCCTTCTACGACCCTGCGTTTCAGCCGATCCACTTGGCTGGCGGGGCGGGTTTTCAGGTACTCCCTTACCGCCCAGGAGGTTTCACAGCTCCAGCGGAACTTCGCATCATCGGGCATACTGTCTGTCTGATCACAATAGTCGAGGGCATAATCGATATAGCGCAGGTGATCGGGCAGGATCTCGGTTTGCGGACGGGTATAGCCAATATCTGTATGCGCATGCTGTACCAGGAAGATGTTGAAATGGCGAAAATCTGAAATGATGAAGCTTTTTGTGACAGGTTGCTGCTTCCCGATCTTCACTTTGGCTGTGTGCTGCCCCGGTGGGGTATTCTCCGGGAGCATCAGCCTGACCTCGTTGAAGCCTGTCACGAGCGTAAAACGGGCGGGCGGAATACCCGCCACCTCAACGCTCCCCTTTACCGGGTCGCCCAGGTGAACAAACTGGAAAATCACCGGCAGGTAATTCTTATCCTTTCCTCTGACCAGGGCAGGTTCCTGGGTAACCACCAGTTTCTCTTCAACAGCCGCCTCAAAAGTCATATACCACGAACGGCTCTCCTTCGATTCGCCCACCACGCGGATCATCTGCGGCCTGCCCTTCACCGTCATCGCGGCAGGCAGGTTCAGCACGGCATAGCCCATCGGGTCGCCATATTTGTCGAGCAGGGTGGTCCTGAAGAAGAGGGAGGATCCCTGCACACCATCCACCCGCCAGGGCTTCATCTCCGACGAGAGGGGATTGGAAAAGGTGAGGCAATAGCGATCGTTTACATACAACTTAAACGAATGACTGTCGGTGTTGGCATCGATGCCGAACATCCAGATAAAATTCACCTGGCTTCCGTCATAGTCGCCGGGCAGGCTTTCGGTTTCCCATTCAATATATTGCACCGAATCGATGGAGCGCAGCAGCAGCGAGGAGGTCACATCGGGCTGTGGCGAATGATACTGAAACCCGCCGCCTTTGACAGATTTTATGTATCCCTTGAAAAACCTGGCCGGTAGTCCCGCTTGTGCGAAAATCAGAGCGGGCGCCAGGAAAAGAATGGCAAAGATGATTTTTCTCATGGTTATGGCAGATAAAATCCATACTGACCCGCGTAACCGGGCAATGATGCGGTGTGCGGTTTAATTGAAAAAGAGCCAGCTCTTCGGCAATACCTGTTTTGGCTGGGTCTGGCTTTTTACCGACACCAACAGGTTGTCGCTGCCAGTCCTGTCAAAATAGGCCACCCTGATCTTATGATATCCCTTGGCAAGGGCGATGGTCCCCTGTTTCTCGGCCGAGCCATGAAGTCCGTCGTTGTCGACCACAGGCTTGTCATCGATATAGAGCCTGCTGCCATCATCCGAGCTGGTATAGAAAAACCAGACACTTGTTTCGGGGATCATCACAAAGCCTGTATAGACAAAACTAAAATTATCATCCTGGTTACGGGGGGTAAAGATAAAGTCGGGAACGACGCCGTCGGCTATGGGCACCAATTTGTGGTAGTCGGGCAGGCTGTCCCAGGCGCCTTCGTAATATTGATAGCGAAGCCCGGGGTACATGGCCCGTTCCTGTTCCTGTGCCTTTAACGGGTCGGTCTTCCTGAATTCCCTGGTAATGGTGCCGCTTACGGGCTTTCCATCACGGAAGCAGCGCCCGCTGAGGGTGGTAGTGGTTTTAATCGTTAAGGGGTGCGTTAACAGGGCGGAGGCAGCAACAGGTTCCTGGCTGCCGGTGGTATAGCGGATTTCCACATGCTCCCTGTCGGAGGTCAGATTGACGGAGAGCGAATCGGTGAACATGTCAAATTCGGTGGCAAATACCGGGGGGTCTGTCTGGTCAAGTTTCCCCTGCAATTCCAGGGCAACCACGCTGTTGATCGTATCGGGCGCGGTTTTTGGCAGGTAGATCACCAGGGCATCCTCATTGCGGTCGGTCTTCAGGGCGGTACGTTGCGGATCGGCAAGCAGGGAGGCCTTTTCAGGGGTATTCAGCACACCCTGCAGGACCAGTTTCCCGTCGGCGGGCCAATCGAAAACGTGGAGATAGAGGATGGTTTTGTCGGCGCTGTTTTTACGGGTACACCGTCCCCAGGAAAGCTGACGGAAAGGACTGGCCTGGGTTTCATAAATCGCTTCGCTGTTGACCTTCATCCACCGGCCGATGGCGGCCAGGCGGTCAACGCTCTCTTTCGGGAAGAGTCCTTCCGAGGTAGGTCCCACATTCAGCAGGTAGTTTCCCCCTTTCGAGGCGATGTCGGCCAGCATCCTGATGATTTCGCGGGTCGGCTTAAAAGCCTTGTCGGCCTTGTTGTATCCCCAATGGTCGTTCATGGTCATGCAGGTCTCCCAGTCAACCCCCGGCAAACCCGTTGCCGGGATCTGCTGCTCCGGTGTGCCGAAATCGCCGCCAAATGCGCCTTCCTTGGTGAGTCCCTCCATGTCGAGCCGGCCTGCGCCGACTCTGTTGTTCACGAGCACCTTTGGCTGCAGGCTCTTCACATAATCGTAGATCTCCCGGCCATGTTTCTCATTCCAGGTACTCTCCCACTCCCCGTCGAACCACAGCACACCGATATCGCCGTAGCTGGTGAGCAGCTCTTTCAGTTCGGCCTTCATGTAGGCAACGTAGCGGTCGTAGTCGGCACCTTCGGCCGTGCGCTCCTTTTCCCATTCACGGCGGGGCAGGTAATCGGGATGGTGCCAGTCCATGATGGAGTAGTAAAAGCAGAATTTCAGCCCGTACTTTTTACAGGCAGCCGCCAGATCCTTCATCGGATCTCGTTTGAAAGGGGTGGTCATGATGTTGAAATCGGTCTCCTTCGTGTCGAACATGCAAAACCCGTCGTGGTGCTTCGAGGTGATGACAATATATTTCATCCCGGCATCGCGGGCCATCTTAACCCAGGCGTCGGCATCGAATTTAACGGGGTTGAACTTCGTGCGGAACTGGTCGTAATCATCAAGGGGGATCTCCGCCGAAGTGCGGATCCATTCGCCATAGCCGGTCTTGCCGTTCCATTCGCCGGCAGGAACAGCATAGAGGCCCCAGTGGATAAACATGCCGAAACGGGCATCGCGCCACCAGGCCATGCGGGAAACGAGATCGGCCTTGCCGGAAATGCCGGAGGAGACAGCATCAGGGGTTTTTGACTTTGATTTGGACTGGGCGCCGGCGGTGTGGAGCCCTGCGGTGAAGCACAACACCAGCAATAACAGTAAACGACCCTTCATATGGTTAGGATTTTAGGAGATGGTTCGGGTAATTGGACCGTAAAAATAGACAAAATTGAT
>CAIYQH010000458.1 GCA_903928285.1 uncultured Bacteroidales bacterium | reverse complement strand
GTAATATCGGGAAAATGAAAAAACTTATTGTCCTCACCGGCGCGGGCATCAGCCAGGAGAGCGGAATCAGGACATTCCGCGACTCGGACGGCCTGTGGAACAACTTCCGGATTGAAGACGTGGCCAGCCCGGAGGCCTGGAAACGCGATCCGCAGATGGTGCTGGCCTTCTACAACATCCGGAGGAAACAGCTTTACGAGGTGGAGCCGAATGCTGCCCATTTCGCACTTGTAGCGCTGGAACAGCGGTACGACGTGCAGATCATCACCCAGAATGTGGATGACCTGCATGAACGGGCAGGGTCAACCAATGTACTGCATCTGCACGGCGAACTGAAAAAAGTAAGATCGACCCTCGACGAGAACCTGGTATACCTGCTGAACGGATGGGAGCTCAGGCTGGGCGACCTTTGCGAAAAGGGATCGCAGCTGCGGCCGCACATCGTGTGGTTTGGCGAGCCGGTTCCCAACATCATGGCTGCCACCGCCATGGTCAGGCACGCCGACATTTTCCTGGTTGTCGGAACTTCGCTCCAGGTTTATCCCGCTGCCGGGCTCATGCAATATGTGCCTTCGCATGTGCCAAAATACCTGGTCGACCCGGAAGCAGAGCCTCACTATTTTGTGCCGAATCTTACCATTATCAGAGGGAAGGCAACGGACGGGATGGTTAAATTTACAGCGGCAGATACAGGCCTGCCGGGCAAATGAACAACCCTGAAATTTTGTAAGCCGGTTCTGAATTGGTATTTTTGTAAAAATCCGGGAAGTTAAAAGGCACTTCCTGGTTGCGACAAGGTACAATGAAGGTAGGAATAGCAGGCACAAGGGGTATCCCGAACAACTACGGCGGTTTCGAGCAGTTTGCTGAATACCTGGCTGTTGGCCTGGTTGAGCGCGGCGTTGAGGTTTGGGTTTATAACTCTCACGATCATCCCTGCGGGGAAAAATTGTGGAAAGGGGTAAACCGCATCCATTGCTACGATCCAGAGGGGACCATCGGAGTAGCCGGGCAGTTCCTTTATGATTTGAATTGTATTGCCGACAGCCGCAAACGGAATTTTGACATCCTGCTGCAGCTGGGTTATACCAGCAGTTCGGTGTGGCACAGGCTTTTGCCAAAAGGAGCAAGGATCATCACCAACATGGACGGGATGGAGTGGCAACGTTCGAAATATCATCCTTTGGTCCGGCGGTTTTTAAAACATGCCGAGAAACTTGCCGTGAACAGCAGCGATCTGCTCATCGCCGACGCGGAACCCATCCGCGATTACCTTGACCTGACCTACCACGTGCATTCCAGGTATATTGCTTATGGCGCTGAGGTTTTTGAAACACCCGACCCTGCCTGCCTGCAACCTTACCAGGTTTCACCCGGCGCATATTTCCTGGTGATTGCCCGCATGCAGCCCGACAATCATATTGAAGAGGTCATCAGGGGGGTATTGAGGTCAGGTTCGGACCTTCCGCTGCTGGTGGTCGGGAATGTAAAGAACGGTCATGGCGCCATGCTGGTGAAAAAATACGCTTCAGACCAGGTTCGCTTTTTAGGAGGGATTTTCAGAAAGGAGGACCTGAACCAGCTCCGCGACGCTGGCATCCCGGTGTACGAGCTGCTGTCGAAGGCCATGCACAAGCCCGTCGCCGAGGTGGCCAAGATGGCCTCGAACGGGAAGCTGGGCAAGCAGGCGCTG
>CAIYQH010000457.1 GCA_903928285.1 uncultured Bacteroidales bacterium | reverse complement strand
TTTCCCGGTAGGCGGGCCCGACCTGTTCTTTTCCACACTGATCGTCACTCCGGGGATGTTCTTCAGGTTCTCACGGATATTATCCATGATGACCTGGGTGGAAATGCCTTTACGGAATTTGCTCTCGATAAAATTGATGGTTACTTTCCCCTTGTTAGAGGATACCGAGCGGTCGAACATGCCATCCCCGGCGTTAAAGCCGACATTGGTGATGACCGATTCAACAATTGGATTTTTCACCCCCAGTACCTTGGTCACCTTGTTTTCAACCAGGGTAGTTACCGAGTCGGTTACCCGTTGATCAGTCCCCTCCGGCAACTTGATATATACATTTACGTAAGTAGGAATATTGTTGGGAAAGAACAGCACTTTAGGCTTCGTTGCCCCTGTGATGTATATGGCAAAGAAGAACATGACGACCACCGATGCCAGGATATACCAGGGGTTACGACCTCTCAGAACGAAAAGCAGGGTTCGCTCATAGCCGCGCATGGCAGCAGGCCACAGGGAGGTCTGGAATTTGATGATAGCGCTTTTGAGCGCCAGGCGGTAAAACGCGTTGAGGATTAGGGCCAGTATGAAGATGTTGCCAATGGCAAATCCTCCGGCCAGATAAGAAAACAGCGCCAGAACCAGCAGGATACCACTGCTGATCAGCAGCCGCCGTTTATCGGCGCGGTGTTCAACCTCTTCATATTCATGCTTCATGAAGGTCACGGCAAAGACAGGGTTGATGATATAGGCCACAAAGAGCGAGGCAAAGAGGGTCAGGATCAGCGTTACCGGCAGGTAATGCATAAACTTCCCTACAATTCCCGGCCAGAATGCCAGCGGAAAAAAGGGAGCCAGCGTGGTAAGGGTGCCTGATAAGATCGGCAGAAAGACCTCCCCAGCGGCATTTTTCGCCGCCTTCACAATATCGGGTTCGCCCCGGTGCAGCCGGTGTGTGTTTTCAATAACCACAATGGCATCATCGACGATGATCCCGAGGGCGAAAATAAAGCCGAACATAACAATCATGTTCATGGTAAACCCGAGACTGGGCATCACCAGGTAGGCTACAAACATGGAAAGAGGTACCGAAAGCGCCACAAAGAAGGCATTGTTGAAGCCCATGAAGAACATCAGTACGATGATGACCATGATAAACCCGATGATGATCGTATTGTTGAGCTCTTCCAGCGTGCTTTTGGTAAAGCGTGACTGGTCGCCGGTAATACTTACTGTCAGGTCGGGAGGAAGCGAATTTTTCTGCATTCCCGCCATGATCTCCTTGATCTTATCCGAGGCATCGATCAGGTTCTCACCGCTTTTCTTGATCACATTCAGGGTGATGACATTTTTGCCGTCGAGGCGGGCAAAGCTCTCCTGATCTTTGAAGGAATCCTTCACATCGGCAATATCCTGGATGTAAATCGTGGCGCCGCTGGCCGATTTGAGCATGATGTTTTTGATCTGCTCAGGTTTTTTAAACTGGCCGGCAAGGCGGATGGTGTATTTGGTCCCGAAGGAGGTGATGGTCCCTGCCGATACGGTCACGTTTTCAGCCGAAACAGCTGATTCGATGTCGCGGAAAGAGACACTGGCAGCCTGCATTTTATACATGTCCACATCAATCTGGATTTCACGTTCCAGCGCTCCCACGATGTCAACACGCGTGATCTCTTTCAGCGTTTCAATCTTATCCTGGGCATCTTCGGCATACTTTTTCAAACGGGGAAGATCATAGTTGCCGGCAAGATTGATGTTCATGATCGGGATCTCGGAGATATCAACCTCCTTGATATCCGGATCTTTCGGAAGATTGTTAGGCAGGTTGGTCTTGGCTTTGTCAACAGCGTCACGGACCCGTTGTTTGGCTTCGGAGACCTCGATGCCGGGGTTGAATTCCACCACGATGGTCGAAAGATCCTGGATCGAATTGCTGGTGATCTTTTTAACATTGGCCAGGGATTTGCATTCCTTTTCAATAGGCCGGGTAACAAGGTTTTCCATATCCTCGGGAGAGGTCCCCGGATAAACCGTGTTCACCAGGATCGTCGGGATCACTATTTCCGGAAACTGCTCCTTGGGGATGCTGAAATAGGATAACAATCCCAGCGTGGTGATGATGATCGTGAGAACGTAGATGCTGGTCTTGTTATCGATCGACCAGCTTGTAGCAAAGAACTCCTTGAGTTTATGTTGTTTTTGTTTCATGGCAGCGCGGGTTAAAAATCGATGATCTGACCGTTGTAGAGGTCCTTGTACCCGGCAGTGACGATCCTATCGCCTTCGTTCAGTCCTTTGATGATTTCGGTAAGACCGTTGAAGGTGACTGAAGGGGTTACGGCGCGTTTACGGGCAACTTTCTTCCCGTTTTCCTCTACGGCTAAAAAAACGAACTGTCCTTCATCACGCGAGTTCTGGATGAAATTCTGCGGAATGGAGATGGCGTTGGGGTTTGAATAGTCCTTGATGCGCAGCACGGCGATCATATTGGCCCGGAAAACCAGGTTGTGTGCCGACAGATCAACCTGGACCTGGAATGTACGGTTAGTAGGGTTGATGAATTTACTGGCGAAGGTCACCTTCTCATTCAGTTCCTGGTTGAGATCGGGCAGGAAGATCTTCACCTGGTCGCCGGTGTTGATTTTGGAGGAATAGGCTTCCCCAACCTCAGCCATCGCTTTTGCCTTGGAGAAGTTGACAATCCTGAATGCAGGGGTGGGAGAGGCCGACGAGGCCATCTGTCCGACCCTGATGGGGATATCTTCCACGGTTCCGCTGATGGGAGCTGTGATCACCGACATCTTGATCTGGTCTTCCAGGGTGGCAATGCCGTTCTGGGCCGACTCCATGTCGTTTTTCGCCTTCAGAAACTGGATTTCCGAGCCGATCTTCTGATCCCAGAGGGTCTTTTGCCTGTTGTAGATATCGGTGGCAAATGCCAGTTTGTTCTTCA
>CAIYQH010000456.1 GCA_903928285.1 uncultured Bacteroidales bacterium | reverse complement strand
TTATTAACAATAACCGCCATACCTTCATTATTTGCATTGTTTGCATTGTTTGCATTGTTTGCATTGTTTGCATTGTTTGCATTGTTTGCATTGTTTGCATTGTTTGCATTGTCAACATTTTTCATAGCTTTGTAATATCCTATATCAATGGTAATGGGATCGAAAACCCGGACTTTCGTGAAGGCAGTTTTCATCTTTTACAGGGGCCTGGCAATCCCGGCAGTCCTGATCACCCTTTTTTGTTGTGCCGGGGCATTTCTTGCCTCCATGAACCAGATCCGGCAACATGCCGGATACGATGGTATTTTCATGTTCATTGCCCCCTTTTTCTGGATTAAAACAGTGACAAACATAATACTCATTTTTTATATTGACAGAATCAGGGCAAATGAACGCTATTTCTACCATAACCTCGGTATCGGCCGGTCCTCCTTATGGGGAACTACCCTGGTGGTGGATTACCTGTTATTTTTTCTTGCCATCTTGCTGACAGGCCTGGGAGTTTCTCTTTTTTTCCTTCAGCGATGAGCCACAAACTTGAAGTTGACAGTGTAATGCTCGGATTCGGATTGAAGTCCGTCCTGTCTGATATTTACATGTGCTTTGAAACCGGCAGTGTGACGGGACTCCTTGGCAGAAACGGATCAGGAAAATCCTGTTTGCTGAAGATCATTTACGGGACCCTGACAGCCCAGTATTCGAATGTGAGGTGCGATGCCCATATGATACTAAACGGGTATAAACACCCGGAGATGATCAGGTTTCTTCCGCAATCGGATTTTATCCCGAAACAGTTGACCCTGAAAACGGTGATGGATATCTTTTCTTGCGATCAGCGCTGGTTTACAGACCTGTTTCCCGAATTTTCAGACTACCTTCACCAGCCCTTCCGGTACTTTTCCTTCGGGCAGAAACGGTTGATCGAAACCTGCCTGATCCTGAATGCTGATGCGGATTTTATACTGCTGGATGAACCCTTTTCCTACCTGATGCCCATCCACGTTGAGAAGCTGAAGGGGTTCATCCGTTTGATAAAGTCAAACAAGGGAATTATCATTACCGATCATTTGTACAGGGAACTGCTTGATATAACCGATTATATCTACCTGATTCATGATGGCAAATCATTCACGGTAAAGGAAGAGAAGGATCTGAAGAGGCTTGGCTATATATTCATTGAAAACTGGAATGTCAGGGAGGAACCCGGTTGAAATAAGCACATAAAATAATTCAAACGATGCAAAATCTCTGTTTTTGAATTATTTTTGCTGATCAGGAGCCTGAAAAAGTAAAACAGGCATGGCGGAAACAGCAAACACAATGGGGCCAGGTGCTTTACAAACAGGGCAGAGGACGGTCTTAACAAGGAACCTATTTTCAAAATAATAAATATAACACTATGACACCATCATTAAAAGGAACCAGTACCGAACAAAACCTGCTGAAGGCCTTTGCCGGCGAATCGCAGGCCCGCAACCGCTATGAGTTTTTCGCCAGTGTTGCAAGAAAAGAGGGGTACGAACAGATCGCCAATATTTTCATGGAAACCTCTCTCCAGGAAAAGGAACACGCCAAACGGTTCTTTAAATTTCTTGAAGGGGGGATGACTGAAATTACGGCTGCCTATCCTGCCGGGATTATCGGTACAACCAGCCAGAACCTGAAAGCTGCTGCTGAAGGAGAACACGAGGAGTGGACCGAGCTTTATCCACACTTCGCCGAAGTTGCAAAAGAGGAGGGTTTCACCGAGATTGCCATTGCTTTTAAAATGATCTCGAAGGTGGAGGCCGAGCACGAACGCCGGTATCTGAAGCTGCTGCAGAACATCTCTGAAGACAGGGTCTTTATGAAAGAGGGGAAGGTTTGGTGGAAATGTCTCAACTGCGGCTATGTCTATCAATCGGAAAAGGCCCTCGAAAATTGCCCCGCCTGCCTTCATCCCAAATCCTACATGCAGGTTCGGGAAGAAAATTATTAATTTTCAGGGGATATCGGTGAAGAGAACTTAATCCTTCTCAAGATGAAGTCGACAACGTTTGCATTGCGCGTCTCAGGCACGATCTTCGGGATTGTCGCCCTGCTCCACCTGGCGAGACTGATAACCGGCGTACTCATCCTGATTGCAGGATTTTCGCTCCCCGTTTGGGTGAATATCGTCGGGTTCCTTGCAACTTGCATCCTTTGTATCTGGTTATGGTCGATTACCATTAACACATCGTCCATTAATGAAACGTGAGTTACAGACTGGTTAACTGAAAAATCGGTTTGGAGGATGTTGTTGCACGTAATTCTTGTGGGGTTAATGTGCAAATTTTATATCTTTGCAGGCCTGTTCACCGGGTTGCAAAACCATTTCTGCTCCCTTTGAATGGGAAATCGCCTCTTTAGCTCAGTTGGTAGAGCAGCTGATTCGTAATTAGCAGGTCGGGGGTTCAAGTCCCCTGAGAGGCTCCGTAAAATCAAGGGTTTCGGCAGTCAATGCCGGAACCTTTTTTTTTGTTCAAAGGCTGCTCTGAGATCAAGAGGAAATTCACGTAATTTTACGGACCATGAAGAAATTCCTCCCCATCCTGTCGCTGTTCCTGGTTATCAGCAGTTATTCGTTTGCCCGGGCCGGCGTCCCTATCAATAAACTCCCGAAACCGGGACCGCATGATGAATTGATCGTCCATGCTGGATATACCCTTTCATTCAACAAAACCTATCATATTGCCGACTGGGTTGCCTATGAACTCACAGCTTCAGAAACGGTGCCTGCGGTGCACCGCGACAACCATTTTGTTCCCGACCCGCTGCTGTCGTCGTGTACCCTATCGAATGCCGATTACAGGGGATCCGGATACGACCGCGGTCACCTGGCGCCATCAGCCGACATGTGCTATTCCTCCTTGACCATGGAGGAATCCTTTTATCTTTCAAACATGTCGCCGCAAACACCGGGTTTTAACAGGGGAATATGGAAAAAGCTGGAGGAACAGGTCCGCCAGTGGGCCGTTGATGACGGCGAGGTTTATGTGGTAACCGGAACAGTACTCAAACCGGGACTTCCCACCATAGGCCCGGATGAAATCACGGTACCGGGATGCTTTTACAAGGTAATTCTTGACGGCAGCGGCACCGCTATGAAAGGGATCGCCTTTGTCATGCCCAATGAAGCTTCGCAGGAACCCTTGCAGCATTATGTAGTCACGATTGACAGTATTGAGAAGCTTACGGGAACCAACTTCTTTTACATGATGCCTGAAGAGGAGCAGCGGATCTTTGAAAGTACGGTCGATTTGTCGTTGTGGCGCTGGTCATCAGGCGCGACCCCGCACCTTCAGAGTCATACCGGCAGTGCCGGCCATCAGAACCGGGTTGTGCAACAACAGGACAACAGGAGGTCACTGCCGGTGCGCTGCTCGGCAATCACCGGGAAAGGGTCGGATTGTACAAGAATGACCAGCAGTCCGAACGGGAAATGCTGGCAACACGGAGGAGATTAACCGTTGCCTGTTTCCGCCGGGGGGCATTTATTTGGGCTTATGGGTTGAATTGATCAGCCCGTTACCCATGCGCGATTCATATCTTTTTCGTGTTTCCGACTCCTTGCTTTTGTCTGATATAAAAATGATGGTCCTTCCCCCATCAAATGTAATGGGATATTTATCCTTCGTCGAACCCGACAGGAGTTTTGAATCGGGGATCTTCAATCGCTGACTTTCCATCATCATCCGGTGCTCCAGGGTCTCTTTTTTCATAGTTCGAAAGTTATTGATCCATAAATTCTATGGATTCGTACAAGATACGGTTTATTTTCATCATTCAGGTTTATTTGCCGATTTAGTTTACCGGCCGGCAACTCCCGTTCGTCGGGTTTCATCCGTGGTCAAACGATCCGCGTTGGACAGGCTGCCGTTTCCATGTTAATTTTGCTTCATCAACATCAAACAGCAAGATATTATGAAAGCAAAAATTTTAACAGTGGCTATAATTCTCATCCTCCAGGCAACTTTTCTTTTCGGAGGCAATGAAACCTCTCCGGCTCCTGTAGCAATTGAACTCAGCCCGATATTGCTTGCTCCGGTTACTCCGGCTGTAGCAACTTTTGAAGAGATCATCCCTGTAAAGGAAATTGTTGTAGCCGGACCGCTTACTCCTGAGGTGGCTACGTTTGAGGAAACTGCAAGTGAAACCCCGCAAGTGGCAGACTTTGCCCCTGTATCCCCTGCTGGCGCTGATTTTGAGGATACTGTTGCAACCCTTTCCGTCGATTTTGACGGGCTGGCCCCGGTTATTCCGGCTTCAGCAGATTTTGAATAACCCGGTATACTTTCTGGTCAGAAAGAAAAGCTGCCTACGGGTGGCTTTTTCTATTTCCGGGCGATGAACCTGGTCATACCCGGCTGCATATCCTGAAAAGTAACGGCCAGACCGTCCTGTAAAAGGAAGGATTCAATTTCAGCAGGAGAAATCCGGACCTTTTGATAAGAGCTGACCTTCTGTTGCCAGCCATGTTTTGTTTTAAAATGCAGGATATCCGTCACACTGACGTGGGTTTTCCCGTAGTCAAGACAACAGGTAAGTATCCTGGATTCATCGCTTTTCACAGGGATAAATCGGCTGTCGCCCGACAATGGCATTGAATAGTCGCGGAAGGAAAGGAGCAGGTATCCGCCGGGAACCAGAATGGAGGAACAATCTGCAATAAATTGCCTGATCGCTTCGATATCCCGAAGGTGGGTGAGGGTGTCACCCCAGCATAGGATCAATTCAGGTGTTTCGTTTGCAAAGGCCTGCAGATTCAGGATATCGCCGTCCACGATCCTGACAGGTAACCCTGAACTGTTGGTGGCAAGCTCCTTCAGCAACTGTTCGTTGAAGTCAACGGCAATCACCTGATAGCCCGACCTGGCGAGGGCAACACTTTGAATGCCATGCCCGGATCCCAGGTCTATGGCGGTTTGTGACGACTGTGGATAAATCCCGTTGTTTTGCAGGAAATTCCGGAATTCCTGCTGCCTGGTTTCAAAATCTCCCGACATCCAGGAATAAATATCCCCGAGATGATGGTCATAATGTTCTTTTACCGTCATAGCTTATTTCCAGTAATGTTTCATCAGGTCGGCGACCCAGCCTGGCTGTTTTATCTCCCCTTTGGGCTGGAACTCCCTGAACACAGGTTTGATGTCGAGAACCGGTGTGCCGTCGATGGCATCAAGAAACCTGACTTTAATTGTTCTTCCTGAATGTTCAATGAGTTCAACTGTGGATAACCCGATTGCGTTTGGCCTGTCTTTCTTCCGCTGGCTGAAGATGCCGGTCACCGGATACGCCGGATTCCCCCGCGGTTTGCACGAATAAACAACATCGCCTGGTTTTACCCTGTCGGAATAGTAGATGATTTCCAGGTGCGAAAAATCGCTGATCCGGTTAAAAGCCTCTTCAGGAATATCATCGTTCAGAACAATCTCGGAAACAATCTCCTCCCAGAAATCATCTGTTGTGGTTGCCCGGGAATTGCGGACAGTTGCAATGGGGGTTACAGATATGGCCATTTCACTTTCCTGTTTGAGACCGGCATACCAGGTAGCCCGGCAACCGGAGTTTGCAAAGATACTTCAATCTGTTTATTCTCTTCATCAAGAAAACAAACCGATCTCCGGGAAATGAAAAATCGGCGTGAATACTTGATTTTCAGCGTTAAAATGCTTATATTTACAGGGCAAAAGGGGTTAATGCCTTCGACGGTTCCCGTTTCTTCACCCGCCCCTTTACTGCCGGTAATCTTCTCCAATGGCAGTGATCCCTTGAACGGCCAGGATATGGTCAGACAGATCCGGTATCGGATCGGCATTCAAAAAATCAAGGGTATGAAAAAATTATTTATGTTGGTTTTTGCACTCAGTTCACTGAACAGTGCAAATGCACAGCCCTGTTTTCCGGACGGGATCACTTTTACAACACAGGCCCAGGTAAACGGTTTCAGAACAGCTTACCCCAATTGTACACAAATCGGGGGAGATTTGGTCATCAACGGTTATAATATCAACAATCTCACAGGGTTGAATGGGATAACCTCCGTTGGAGGAAATCTGCAGGTTATTTGCAACCAGGTACTGCCCGGATTAACGGGATTGAATAATATTACCTCGGTTGGCGGAGAGCTCTGTATCGGGCAGAACTTTTCCCTGCTGAGCCTTTCGGGCCTTGAAAATCTTACCACCCTGGGTGGGAATGTCACTATTACAAATAACCCTTCCGTTAAATACTGATGTACGTATCTATCCGAATCCTTCCGTTTCAGGGGTTATCTTTGAAGGGCAAAGATGCATTTCAGGGAATACCATCTCCGTCATGAACATCAATGGCCGGGAATTGATCCGGTGCAGGATGGTATGCCCTAAAACTGCGGTGGATATTTCCCGTTTACCGGGCGGTGTCTATTATGCAAGGATCTCCGGTGAGAAAACAGTTTTTGTGGGGAAAATCATTAAGTTGTAAGGCCTGTGACTGGCTACAACCCAGCAACAAGCTGTTTCAGCCTGGTTTCGGCCACCTTCAGATTGTACTGGAAGGCGACCAGCCTGCCCAGGCAATTGCCAAAGCTTTCCGAAGCCTGTTTGACCTCCAGCGCGGTGGTCTGACCCAGGCGCAAACGTTCCAGGGAGATGTTCAGGTTTTCCTTCGCCAGCAGATAGTTTTCCTTCTCGAACTTCAGCAGTTGTTGCTGATCGTCAAAATCGGTCAGGGCGCTTTGCAGTTCAGTATTGACCTTTAGCTTGATGCTTTCAAGGCCCAGACGTGCAGAGGTTTCCACCAGTCTGGCTGTTTTTACCTGGCTTGCAACATTGCCGGCCTGGTATATGGGTATGGTCAGGCTGCCCCCAACCTGGGGCCCATAAGTACGGTTTGACAACAGCGTTGAGGCGTTATTGTCGTTTTTCAGGAAGTTATAGGCCGCATTAAAATTGAGATGAGGCAAATAGAGCGTTTTAATCTCCCCGAGACTTAAATGGGCAATATCTGCCTGTTTCTGGGAAGCCAGCACACCGGTATTCTGGGTGTACAGCTTTTGCAGGAGATCTTTTGCATCGGGCGAATAGTTCAGGGGAATGGAATCACCTACTTCAAAAGGCGTCTGGGGATCCCGGCTGAGAAGTTGGTTCAGGGAGTGCTTGCTGGTTTTAATAACGGTTTGCTGGTTGATCTCCAGCTCCCGGTTGACATTCAGGTCGATTTTGGCCTGGAGCAGGTCGGTTTTACGCCCCAACCCGGCATCAAAGCTCTTCTGCAGGATCTTGACACGTTCGACATTGTAGGCCATCACCTCCTTGATCGACTGCAGCTGCTGTTTCTGGCTCACCACGTTGAAATAGGCGACAATGACATTGTACATCGATTGCTGGACAAGGTCGCGGAACTGTATCTCCCCGAGTTTTTCGATCTCCCCGAGTTTTTTTCTGGTCACAAACATTTTGGTCCCGTCAAACAGGGTCCAGTTCAACGCCATGGCGGCATTGAAGGTGTTGGAATAGCCATTCGTCTTTTCGATGACAGTGCCGGTTGAGAGTTTCTGGTTTACATTATTCAGCGAATAGTTATCGCTGCCGTTCAGGGCCACTCCTGGAAGCATGCCAGCATTTCCCGCTGTGTTGTTGATACGGGCAATGTCGGCTGTATTACGGGCCACCATGAGGTCGAAGTTGTTCTTCATGGCGATGCTGATTGCCTCGTCAACCGTAAGATATTTTGCATCCTGGGCCAATAAGGCCGGCAGCCACAGGAGGAGTGCGAAGAAAAAAAGAATGGATGTTTTCATGGATTTAGTCATCATGTTGCGAATAATCAGGAACCACCTCTTTATTGCCGGCCATCATGATGTACATAACCGGAATAACGAATAGGGTAAGAATCAGCGAGAAGAGTAATCCGCCTACCACGACGATGCCCAGGGGTGTACGGCTTTGCGCGCCGGCGCCCAGTGCTAGGGCGATGGGCAGTGCGCCGAACATGGTTGCCAGGGAGGTCATCAGGATTGGCCGCAAACGGGCGGCTGCCGCCTCAAAGGCTGCCTCTGTCTTCGGAATCCCCAGGCGGCGTTTCTGGTTGGCGAATTCAACGATCAGGATGCCGTTCTTGGTCACCAGGCCGATCAGCATGATAATCCCGATCTCTGAAAAGATATTGAGAGTGCTTCCAAAGATAAAGAGCGAAAGCAAAGCGCCGGTAATAGCCAGAGGGACCGTAAACATAATGATAAAGGGATCGACAAAACTCTCGAACTGTGCGGCGAGAATCAGGTAGATAAGCAAAAAGGGCCAGCAGCAGCGCAAAAGAGGTGTTGGAGCCACTTTCAACAAAGTCGCGCGAAGGGCCCAGCAGGTCTGTGTGGAAAGTGTCGTCAAGCACACCCTTTGAGATTCGTTTCATGGCGTTTATTCCCTCTCCCAGGGTTTTTCCCTTTGCCAGCGATGCCGAAATTGTGGCTGATTTAAAACGGTTGAAATGGTAAAGGGTAGGGGGTTCGCTGCTTTCGACCATCTTCACGAGGTTGTCAAGTTGCACCAGGTCGCCGGTATTGCTCCTGACATACATAGAGGCAATATCGGAAGGCTTGTTGCGGTTTTCGCGGTCGAACTGACCGATGACAAAGTACTGTTTCTGATCCCGCAGGAAATAGCCATACCGCTTGCCGCTCAGGGCAAACTGAAGGGTGTTGGCGATATCGATGGCATTGACCCCCATGTCGGTGGCCTTCATCCTGTCGACCAGGATGTTGATCTCCGGTTTGTTGAATTTAAGATTCACATCTACATTTCCGAAGGCAGGATCTTTCCGTGCCTCCTCCAGGAACCGGGGAACGGCCTGCTGCAGTTTGCTGAATTCAAGATTCTGGATCACAAACTGCACCGGCAACTGCGATCCTGCCGACAGGGAGGTTGAAATGGTCTGCTCCTGGTTGGGAATGATGCGTGCTTCCGGATATTTTTTATAGAGTTTGACAAGCCTGTCATAAACTTGTTGCTGGGTCGCTTTACGTTCGTTGGGTTCCTTCAGGAAAATGTTGATCCCCCCGGTATTGGTGGCGGTATTACCGCCAAAACCCGAACCTGCCCGCGCAAATACCAGCCTGGCTTCAGGAAAGCTGTCTCTTATTTCATCACCAATGCGATTGACCAGGGTCACCATATTATCGAAATCGGTCCCTTCAGGCGCCGTGATCGAAGTCCGGATGATGCTGTGATCCTCCAGCGGGGCCAGTTCCGACTTTAATACTTTAAAGAGGATCACCATTACGACCAGGCAGCTGACGATGATGGCAGGAGCGATCCAGCGGTGTTTGATAAACGCGCTGAGCCACTGGCGGTATCCCTTGTCGAGCCCGACAAAAAAGGGCTCGGTCATCTGGTAGAACTTCAGGGATTTGATATCGGCACGGCCCATCTTCACATTCAGAACAGGCGTAAGCGTTAAGGAGACGAAGGCTGAAATCAGGACTGCCCCTGCCAGGACAATGCCGAATTCGCGGAACAGCCTGCCGGTAAAACCCTGCAGGAAGATTACCGGGATAAAGACCACCGCAAGTGTCAGCGAGGTCGAGATGACTGCAAACAGGATCTCCCGCGTACCTGCAAAGGCAGCCCGGTATTTGTCCATCCCCTCCTCGATTTTTTTATAGATGTTCTCCGTCACCACGATCCCGTCGTCAACCACCAGTCCGGTAGCCAGCACGATGGCCAGCAGGGTAAGTACATTTACCGAGAAACCTGAGATATACATGATAAAGAAGGATCCGATCAGAGAGACAGGGATATCGATTAGGGGCCGCAGGGCGATGACCGTATTGCGGAAAAAGAGAAATACGATCAGAACCACCAGCGACACGGCAAGGGCAAGGGTTTCGGCGACATCGGTGACTGACTGACGCACAAATTTTGTCTTGTCGTAACCGATATAGATCTTCAAACCGGGCGGCATGGTTTTCTGGATCTCGGCAAACCGCTTGTAAAATTCGTCAGCAATGGCGATGTCGTTGGCCCCGGGAAGGGGTATCAGCGCCAGGGAAATCCCGTCGGCGCCGTTCAGTTTCACACTGGTTTCCTCGTTTTCGGGCCCCAGTACAGCCTCGCCGATATCCATCAGACGGATTACCTGGTCGTTGGATTGGCGGATGATCATGTTGTTAAAATCATCCTCTGTCGTAAGCCTGCCAAAGGTTTTCACAATGAGCTCGGTTGATTTGCCCCTGACCTTGCCTCCCGGAAGTTCTACATTCTCGCGTTGCAGCGCAACATTGACATCTTCGGCCGTTAGGTTAAAGGCCGCCATTTTTTTGGGATTCAGCCAAAGTCGCATGGAGGGTCTTTTCTGACCATAAAGGGCCACCGCGCTGACTCCGGGAATGGTTTGTAATTTCTCCTGAAGGACATTCTCGGCATATTCGCTCAATTCGGTTGCGCTCATGGTGGTGCTTTGCACCGAAAGCGTAATATTGGGGTCGCTGTTGGCGTCGGCTTTGGTCACTACCGGTGGAGCGTCGATATCCTGGGGCAGCAGGCGGCTGGCCTGGCTGGTTTTGTCACGAACATCGTTGGCCGCCTTCTCAAGATCGGCGCCGACATTGAATTCTACCGTGATGTTACTGCTGCCGGTAGAGGAGGATGATGAGATGGAGCGAACGCCTTCGATACCGTTGATGGCTTTTTCGAGAGGTTCGGTTATCTGCGACTCCACGATATCGGCATTGGCGCCGGTATAGGTAGTCTGGACAGTGATCACAGGTGGGTCGATGGCTGGATAGAGGCGGACTCCGAGGAAGGAAAATCCTACCACGCCAAAAAGCACAATGATCAGGCTCATGACGATCGACGCCACCGGACGTTTTATTGCAAAATCGGAAATAGTCATGGCTTTCTTTATTTGACTTTGGCGAATTTCAGGTCTATTCCGTTTTTGATGAACAGCACACCGGTAGTGACAATGGTATCACCCTCGCTGAGTCCTTCGGTAACCATGATATCCGAGGCTTTGC